>JAJRTM010000677.1 GCA_024278285.1 Planctomycetota bacterium | reverse complement strand
TGGCGATCAATCTGGCTGATGTTTGCTCTGCTCGTCACAGTTCAAACCGAGGCAGCAGTCAGAAATGTGGTTCTGTTTATTGCAGACGATGTCGGGTTACAGGCGGGATGCTATGGTCATCCGGTCGTCAAAACTCCTCATATTGATGCACTGGCCAAGCAGGGGACACGTTTCCCGCTCGCTTTCTGTACGACTGCTAGTTGCAGCCCAAGTCGAGCCGTCATTTTGACCGGGCTGCACAATCATGCCAATGGTCAATATGGTCTGGAGCATGGTAGTCACGGCTTTGAATCACATGAATCGGTCCGCAGCCTCCCGATCATCTTGAAGGAGCAGGGTTATCGCACAATGCGAATTGGCCGTTCGCGCCATGTTGGCCCTGAAAAGAATTATCATTTCGATCAGACGGTTCCAGCGGAGGGGCCTCTGACGATGGATAAAAGGCTTTACGGTCGAAATCCGGTTCAATGCGCCAAAGATTCACGCAAGTTTCTGGAAGAGGATTCTTCAACTCCTTTTTTTCTGATGTTCTGCACCAGCGATGCTCATCGGTTTATGACAACGCTGAAAAAATTACCCGGAGCTCCCAACGGATTTGCAAACGATCACAAATACCCCGGAGTGACTGAAAAAACTTATTCCCCAGATCAAGTCGTTGTCCCTGCCTGGCTTCCCGATACTCTGGAAACGCGAGCGGAACTGGCTCAGTATTATCAGGCCGTTTCAAGAATTGACCAGGGATTAGGAAAGCTGGTCGAAGCCCTGAAAGAAACAGGGCATTGGGAAGATACACTGCTGATCGTTATTTCCGATCACGGTCCCCCCTTTCCGGGAGCCAAAACAACCGTCTATGAACCGGGGCTGCGCTGCCCCTGCGTTGTGCGTAATCCGTTGATTGAAAAACGAGGCGTCACCTGTCAGGCGATGGTCAGTTGGGTAGATATCGCGCCCACAATTCTGGAATATTGTGGAATCGACCCGAGTGAAAGCAGGCGAATGCACGGGCGATCTTTACTGTCTGTTCTGGAGCAGCAAAGCCCTCAAGGTTGGGATACTGTTTTTGCTTCACATACATTTCACGAAGTAACCATGTACTATCCCATGCGGGTTGTTCGTGAACGTCGCTATAAACTTATCTGGAATATTGCTCACAAACTGGACTTCCCATTGGCAAGCGATCTGTGGAATTCTTCCACCTGGCAAAAAGCAATCAGACAAGGCCAAGACAATTATTTTGGCAAGCGAACCATTGCCAACTACCTGCATCGGCCTGAATTTGAACTCTACGATTTGAAAACTGATCCGAATGAAGCCCGTAATTTGTCGGAGCATCCGGACTATCTTGATAGACGAAACAACTTGCAGAAAAAACTGGTCGCTTTTCAGAAAAAAACCAAAGACCCCTGGCTGCTCAAATGGAAACACGAATAGTGCGACATGCTTTTGACAATGTTGAGCGGGTAGCCAAGAAGCCTGTTTTTGCTGAGAACTACAGCCTCGAACGGAATCAAAAACTAAAAGCGAAACAGACGAAAAATATGAGTGAAAGAAATGTTCGCCGCGAAGCAGAAATCCCCAGCACGGCTGGTTTGATTTGATCACCGTCTCCAAAGTCAGATACCTAACCCGGCATAGCCGGAACCAAAGAACTTTTACCGCAGAGTTCGCAGAGAACCGCAGAGAAAAAAAGAGGTCTTTGGCATTTTCTATTTTCGTGTTTTTCGTTTCTTTCGTGGTCAATTCAAAACGAAGCACAGACATTCGAAGTCTGTCGCGTTTGAGCATCCCGTATTTAAGGCAGACAGGAATGTTTATTCTCCGTTCAAACTGTTTTTTTGAATGAATAGAAGTTCTCGTAAAGAACCACGAAAGAAACGAAAAACACGAAAAAAGAAGAAAATTGCTTAACGGCAAGCTGATCGCGACTGCGTCAACAGGTCTGCTTGATCGGAAGGTATTGAACCGCGAATAAATGTGAATTTTCGCGAATTAATTTTCAGGCATGGTTTCTGTTCCATTTTTCTTCTTACTTTGAGTCTTTGGGGTGAAAAACAACAATAATAGATGACTGGTACATCGATACTTAAAACCGCACAGCTCATTGAAGTTCTGTTCTCGCCTTGAAATAATTTGCGCAATCGTCGTAAACTTTTAACGTTAATAGCATAAAAGTCGGAGAAAGCTGCATAGAAAAAGCCCCCCCCCCTGCGCGAACATAGACAGCTACAGGCAAATCCTCCAAGAACGATCGAAGGGAACTTCACTTCGCTGCCCAGAGGGCAAGTTCTTCCCGGTTTATTTTTACGTTGTGTCTACGATCAACCGGCAACGAGGGATGTAACAGGAACGTTTGGATTGTTTTTGTTAAATCGTTTTCTTGCCCCAGCCTCAGCAGTTCTGTCTGAAATTTCTTTTTTTGTTCATCCGTTTCCGGAAAGTATCCTGCTTCCGGTTCTGCAATCAGGACCGGTTGCTGATGTCCAATTTCACCAACACCAACCAATGCACTGCGGTAAACGTGAGGGTGCTGATTGAAAATCGCTTCGCAGCGGACCGGGTACATCGGTCCGTTTTCGCTCTTGACAATGTGAGCTTTTCTACCACAAAACCAGACTCTACCTTGTTTGTCGAAGTAG
>JAJRTM010000676.1 GCA_024278285.1 Planctomycetota bacterium | reverse complement strand
ATTGAGTCCTGGAAACTGGCTCTGTAAATCTTTGGGAAGATCAATATCTTTCGGTTCTGGTTTCTGTTCTGCAAACCAGGCGTAAAATTCCTGCGTCGATTTATCTTCCAGATCTTCAATCCGTTGTTCCACCACCACTTTGTAAGGTGTATTGGGAAAGCTGGAAAGTAATTTCTTGTACGTCTCGATGGCGGGTTTTAAGTCTGCCCCCGATGTTGTTTCTAATACAGTCGCCTGACCGTACAAAGCGCGCTCACGAATGACATCAGGCGTTTTTGAATCATTGAGCAGTTCATTAAAAGCATTCTGGGCTTCTTCAAGATCAGCCTTGCCTGCTTCGCGATCCGTAAACATCAATGTCAGACCAGATTGCATATACTGTTCGCCAACTCGCAGTTTGGCCCATTGACCAACAGGAGTATCCTTATAGGAATCTGCCACACTGGCCAGGTCTTCCGCGTTTTGAGCACTGGTTAAAGCAGCCCATCCTTCTGCATTAGCTGAGCCACTGTTATTTTGATAAAAAACAAACGCGGCAATCAGCAACAGCACCATGGAAGCCCAAAGCATGATCCGATTTCCGTGAAGCTCCATCGCTTCTGCAAAACGGGCACGTATTTTGTTGATGAAAACTTCCAGATCGTTTTCAGCCAATTCGTGTCGATGTTCACTCTTCATAATATTCAACGATACAGTTCATTAGACAATAGTTCAGGAAAGCAGGTGCCTCACAACGCACCTTACCTTTAAGGGAGCCCCTATTAAGATATAAGGGGAACCGGGAGTATAAGCCCTGCATGTAAACAGGGTCAAGCAGAGTACAAAAATCATCAAATGGCGTTATTTCCCAAGCTGGTTGGCTCGTTGTTCGATTTTTCGTTTGACGAGTTCTAGATGCAGTCGCAGGTTGTAAAATTCTTCCATGTAAGAAAGAGGAACTTTGATCGTTTCGAGTTCAGATTCCATTGTTTGCAGTGCTTTCAACTGCTTGGCAAACAATTCCTTATGATTCCCCTCAACCTGCTGATCCATTTGACGCAATAAAACATACCAGCGGTAAATACGGGAACGAATTCGCCAGCGGTAAACCGGCGGGGCAATTTTAATCAACGGGATTGTCAGCGTCAGCAACGGCAGCAGCATGATCTTCATGCGATCAAACAGCGAAGCGACCCAGAAGGGCAGATAACGGTACAACAGCGAGTGACCAGATTTGAAATAGTCGACTGAAGCTGCATGGGGCCGAAATTCTGAAAATTTGAGTGACGGGAATTCATCCGCAGAAGCGAGCAAATTGCTTTGTCCCCGATTTCTATCTGCTGCTTCAATCAATAACGGGACAAAGGCATCGTGGAGTTTTGCGGCTGCAACTAAGTTAGCAGCCGGAGCGATTAACGGAATTTCTTCTGATGGAATATCTCGTTCAAGATCAAGCACTCCCTGCACCAGCGTTACATCCGAAAGGTAAGGATAAAGTTGATGGTAGGCACGATGTCGCTTAAAGGGGAGCAGTTTCAATTCAGAATCGCTCATCAACTGGCGAATTAAATTGTTATCGGGAGGTAACACAAAACAGGCTGCATCGATCTTGCCCTCTTTCACCATCGAGGCGGCTACTTTTCCGCCTTTGGAAACAATACGAGTCGTTCCTGGCTTTTCTTCTTTCATCTCTTGCGTTTTGTCTTTGGTCAAGCCGTTCGCTTTGAGGACAACATTCATGATCGCTTCGGTGCCACTGGATGGATTACCGATCGCGATCGATTGTCCATTCAACTCACGAATTTCTTCATACGAGCCGGACTGCTTGCTGAAAATCCATAATGGTTCGAGATAAAGACTGGCCAACGATTCCAGCGAATGTTCTGCCAGATTGCCCGGCTTGGTCCCCCCCTGAACAATCGCCAGATGAACGTTGTTATCTTCAAGCAATAGCTGGTAGTTTTCCAGAGAACCAGCCGTCTCCAGAATTTTCAGATCGATGCCGTTTTCTGCAAAGTGTTTGCGAAAGACTTCCGCCTGTGCGTAATACGCCCCATTTTTCGAGCCGGCTGCAATGGTCAGATGAGAAGGCGGAGCCGGCTCAACAAAAAACCAGGCGACAATAAAACCGACGAACATCACGCCCAACGCTGGCCCCCACGTTTTGTAGAATACGCCTTGTGCTTCACGAAATTCACCCAGCAACGCAGCCGGACCGGTTTTATCAGGCTGCTCAGGCTTCTGTTTATTCGATGTCGTCACTGCGTTCTCCCGGAGTTCCTCAAAGATTTAGATTGCTGTATCATAAGAAGTTATCCGGGAGGATAATACCACGCCATCAGGTTGCTTCTAATTCCGCTTTGTTTTCACCTGTATCCTGCTGCGAATCGCAATCATCCAGAACCGTAACCGGCACTTGACGCGGGAGTAAGTTACTCGCTTTTTCAGCTCGATTTTGAAAACGCCACTCTCTGCGTGGGCAACAGCCGTCTCATTTTCTACAGCCAAAGGCAACACAATAACACGATGAACGTGACCGCTGGGACGTTCCCGTTTATGCACTTTATCGGAAGTTTGCAAAGTTAACGATTCATACTCAGCCGTAATTTCCAACGAATTTCCAGCCAGAGAGATCTTCACATTCTCTCCGGGAAT
>JAJRTM010000675.1 GCA_024278285.1 Planctomycetota bacterium | reverse complement strand
CCGTCATGCCACCTGCGCAGTCGCCTTTGGCTTACCGTTAAACAATGGTGACATTCTTGAATGGGCGTAGTAGATCATTCCATTCTTTGTATTACTAACGTTAAAAATTTGCGAACGGCTCGCAAATTTTCAGGAAAACAGTTTTGGGTTACGGCTATCAGAATGAACCAGCCGTGCTGGGAAAAACGAAGTAAAGAGAGTTAGGTTTAATGAACGATTTCTTACGAACTTTATTTGCATTATTTATCATTGTATTTGCTGGTTTACAGTTTGAATCTTCTCTGCAAGCTGAACAGGCAAAATCGGTTTTCCGTAAAGAGAATCTACTTGCCTGGTGCATTGTTCCTTTTGATGATCGTGATCGTACCCCAGAGCAGCGGGCGGCAATGTTGGAAAAGCTTGGCATTCGCAAATTCGCTTACGATTACCGCGCGAAGCATATCCCTGATTTTGAAAAAGAAATTCTCGCTTGCAAAAAACATGGAATTGAAATAACCGCTTGGTGGTTTCCGGGTTCATTGAATTCCGAAGCAAAGCTCATATTAGCCTTGTTTGAAAAGCACAAGATAACGCCACAGTTGTGGATTTCAGGCGGCGGGACTGCTCCGAAAACACCTGAAGAACGACAGGCACGTATTACTGCGGAAGTGTCGAGAATTCGCCCGATTGCAATCGCGGCTGCGAAAATTAATTGCCGAGTTGAATTGTATAATCATGGCGGCTGGTTTGGGGAACCGGAAAATCAGATTGCAATTATCAAAGCGATCAACATGCCCAATGTAGGAATCGTTTACAATCTGCATCATGCTCATCATCACTTGAAAGATTTTGATGTGCAATTGAAGAAAATGCTTCCTTATTTGGATGTACTCAATCTGAATGGAATGGATGCACAAGGAGACAAGGCTGGCAAAAAGATATTGCCACTCGGAGCAGGTAATCTCGATTTGAAGCTCATCAAAACGATTCAACAAAGTGGTTATGCCGGGCCGATTGGGATTTTGAATCATACGCAAAAAAATGCGGAACTCCGTTTGCAGGATAACCTGAACGGACTCGCCTGGTTGACCGAACAACTCTCCGGGAAGCCCGCCTCTGAAAAGCCGGTGTATCAAACTTTTCCAGGTAGCGCGGTTGATCAAATTATTCCTGTAAAGGTGAAAACGACCAGTGTTCCCGAAGAATACTCGGTTGAATTTGTAAAGGAAGTTGCGGGTGCGTCGCTGAAAAACGGGAAAGCACAAAAAGGAGTGATGGTTTTCAGCTCGATGAAATTCGCCTGTTTGTCCTGTCATAAAATCGGGAAACAAGGCGGGACCATTGGCCCGGATTTATCGAAAATTGGTAAGGATCGAAAGATCGAAGAAATTGTTGAATCGGTCTTTTGGCCCAAACGTGAAGTCAAACCGGAGTACGTGCTGCATCAGGTGCTGACGGCAGATGGCATTACAATCAAAGGATATCTGGCGAGCGAAAACAAACAGGCTTTGCAGCTCAAAGATGCTTCCAGCGGAATCGTCACTCGCATTTTGAAAGACGATATCGATTTCCACAAACAGGCTGGCACCTTAATGCCCGGCAATGTGATGCAGGCGATGAGTCTCACTGAACGGCAAGATTTGATTCGGTTTTTATCCCAGTTGGGACACGAAAATGAAATTCGCATTAGGGAAGTTGAATCGCTTCTGGCTCATGCGATGGTGCACGTTAATGGAGCCACGTCTTTTTCTTTTGAGCGTAAACCACTCGATGCTGAAGAATCTCCCAGTTGGAAAGAAGCCGTCAATCGAGATCGTGTTTATGATTTCTATACCAAGCAGGCTCGCTATTTTCTGGGACAAAATCTCCGGCCACAATTGGTGCAGGAATTTCCAGGCTTGGATGGTGGTAAGCAGGGGCACTGGGGAAATCAGAATGATGAATACTGGGCCGATGATCGTTGGAATCAAACAGAATTAGGAACGATACTCGCAGGAGTCTTTCGCGATGCGGGCAAAGTAATTCCGCGCGCGGTTTGTGTGCGTTTCGGCGAACAAGGTGAAATGGCAGCTTGTTTCAATCCAGAAACATTATCTTACGAAGTAATCTGGAAAGAGGGCTTTCTCAAGTTCTCTTCCTTCCGTCATGGTTTTCTTGGTGGATTGAATATTGATGGGAAGTTGCTGGATAAACCGAAGACCAAGACGCCGGATGAATCTTTTGTTTATCACGGTTTTTATCGAAACGGTTCTCGTATTATATTTGCCTATCGAATTGGCAAGACCGAATATCTGGATAGCCCGTGGGCAGAAGATGGAAAATTTCAGCGCATTGTTGCACCACTTGCAACACATCCATTGCGAGAGTTGGCAATATCGTCGCAGTCACAATGGTCGGAAATCATTGAGACCAATATTATTCACGGAAAACAAAAGCCGTATGCAATCGATACGATAGAGCTACCGTTTGAGAACCCGTGGAACGCATTGATGTTTGTGGGAGGGCATGCGTTTGATCCTCAAAAAAACATCGCGTATGTTTGCACGATGACGGGGGATGTTTGGCGAGTGACTGATTTTTCGTATCCCTCGAAAAAGGCAAAATGGAAACGATTCGCCTCGGGGCTGCATCAGCCGTTGGGAATGGTTGTTGATGCGGATGGCATTTTTGTTTTGGGGCGTGATCAAATAACTCGCCTTCATGATCGCAACCATGATGGCGAAGCTGATTTCTATGAATGTTTTTCGACAGCTTTCAAAACATCGCCAGCCGGTCATGATTTTATTTGTGGATTGCAGCGGGACCAGCAGGGCCGGTTTTATGTTGCCTCGGGCAATGAGGGGATTGTCCGAATTTCGCGTGATGGAAAATCTTCGGAAATTCTGGCAACCGGATTTCGTAATCCCGATGGGCTGGGGCTGACATCATCTGGAACGGTAACGGTTCCTTGTTCGGAAGGAACCTGGACGCCAGCTTCGATGATTTGTGCATTTCGGCCGGGAGCTGCTGCGAGTGATATCACAAAAAGATTTCCGATTGGTGGGCATCACCCGCCATTTTTTGGCTTAGGCGGACCGAAAAATGATCGTGCGCCTGATTTGCCTTTGGTCTATTTGCCTCGCGGTTTAGATAACTCCAGTGGCGGGCAAATTCAGATTCCCGAAAAAGGTTGGGGGAATCTTTCAGGTCCGAGGCACAATAACATGATCCATACCTCCTTTGGCACCGGGAAACATTTTCTGCTTTTGCAGGATGAAGTCGCGGGGCAGTTGCAGGGGGCGATTGTTCCGCTCGCGGGAGAGTTTCGCTCGGGAGTGCATCGCGGACATTTCAATCCGCATGATGGGCAGCTTTATCTTTCCGGAATGGATGGCTGGGGGACTTACACAACCGATGATGGATGCTTTCAACGTGTCCGCTACACCGGCGATAAAGTGCAACAACCGGTTGATTTCCATGTCCATG
>JAJRTM010000674.1 GCA_024278285.1 Planctomycetota bacterium | reverse complement strand
GACTTGAATTCGATTTACACATGCGGCTTGTCGAACCACTTCTAGCTGGAATGATGATCGTCATTGCGATCCCGATTATTCTGGAACGTGAAAGCCGGGGAATGATCCTGAGCGCGGGGAAGTGCGGGTTCTGGTTGTTTATGATTTTAGCCAGTATCTACGTCGTTCGTTTTCTTCCATCGTTACAAATTAGCGAGCCGGTCCAGGCCGCTTGGCTCCCCTTATTTTTCGTTGTTCCTTTTGCAGTCTGGATGTTGGAATCAGTGGAAACGTAACCCGGCATAGCCGGAACCAAATAAGTTCCCGGTTTATCGTAGGGTGCGTCGTGACGCACCTTTTTCAGCACACGAACAACCTGGTGCGTCACGACGCACCCTACTAGATGTCGTAACTAAGTTAAGAAAATACAAAGTTTAAGTTTAATGCTATGTCAATTGTAAACCCATTACAGAATCAGCAAACCGCTCCCCGTTTATCGATGAAGATGCGTCTCCAACAATCGCTTTCAGAGCATACTTTGTGGTGGTTTCTGGGAGTTGTGTTTCTTGTTCGCGCGGCATTTATTCTTCTCTCACCTGTCGATTTAATTGCGGATGAATCGTACTACTGGGATTGGTCCCGCCGACTCGATTACGGGTATTACAGCAAGCCGCCGATGATCGCGTGGATCAACTGGTTGTCGAGTTCAATTTTCGGTGTGAATGAATTTGCCGTTCGCATTCCAGCCGCCTTGTTTGGAACGCTGGGATTGATCTGGATATTTAAACTTGGTGCCAAGCTGTTTGCGTTTCGTGTAGGACTGTTCGCTGTCATTCTGCTGGCAGTCACACCGGGGCAAACGGCAATGAGTTTCGTGATGACAATCGATGCACCGTTTCTGTTTTTCTGGGTGGCTGCCCTTTACAGTTTCTGGATGATGACCAGCGATAAAAAGCCGAGCTTCATGTGGTGCGGCATCACCGTTTTATGGCTCGGATTCGGTCTACTTTCTAAACAGACAATGCTCGGATTCCTTCCGTTGGGAGGGCTGTTCTTGCTGGTAACCCCCTCTCGCAGGCACCTTTGCCTTTCGCCTCGCTTGTGGGGAACTGCGATTTTGGGGTTGATGTTTTTGCTGCCGGTTATTTATTGGAACTATCAGCACGACTGGATTACGTTTGAGCATACCGCTTCGCATTTTCAGGATACATCGGTTGCGTTTTCAACCAGATTGGCAAGATTTGGTGAATTTATTCTTGGGCAAGTTGGCGTTGTCTCTCCTGTTTTATGGTTTGCAGTGATGGCGACGCTGGTAGCTGCGTTTCGGCAGTTTCCTAAACTGAGTGACGCCGAGCGGTATCTGCTTTGTTTTTCCGGAGTGCCGCTGGTCGGAATTATTATCCTTAGTGCAACACGCCGGCTGGAACCAAATTGGCCGGCTGCCTGTTATCCTGCAGGCGTTATTTTGACGACCGCTGTTCTGTTGGGACGTTCGACGCTGACCGATCTGTTTAAGGATCGAACTCGATTAATGAAACGCTCCTGGCAAACAGGCCTGGCCTTCAGCATTGCCACCTACGCTGCAATAACGATTGTGCCACTCTCCCCATTGGCGGGAAGCCCCGTGGATATCACCACTCGGCTGCGAGGTTGGAAACAGTTAGCGGCTCGTTTTGATGAACTGCAAAAAGAAAACGGTCTTTCAAACAGTTCGCAAAAACCACTCATTATTTCAACCGCTGGACGGGATATTACTTCTGCATTGGCTTTTTATCTTCCCGATCAACCACTCATTCCATTTTGGTCACAGGATGACACCGGGGTTCTGTGCCAGTACGATTTATGGGAGCGTCCCGATCTGACCCAAATCCCGGAAGCAATTGTTATTACCGAAGTTGATCCGAGTTTGCCTCAATCATTAAGCGAGTCATATTCTCACTGGGATTCGCTCGGCATTATTTCTGTTGAACTGGGACGCGGGCGAACGAGAAAATATGAAATATTTCGAGCGTCTTCTCCTCAGATAATGAGTAATCCATCTTCTGTTCTTCCACTCGCCAGGCAACCGAATACCAACGCAACAAAAATTAAGTGAGTATCTGTGTTATGTCATACGAATTCAAAAATCGTTTCCAACACGCAGTCCGCCTGACGGCGGCTCGGTATCCGTTTTATGTACCGTTAGGCCTGCTTTGCCTGGTCTCCATCCTGTTTCGTTTGACGAATCTTGATGCGATAATCTCTTCCCGTTTTTATGATTTCCAGATGAACTCGTGGTCGTTTGCTGATAAAAATCCGTGGGAATTTATTGATGAATGGTTTATCTTTCCTGGAATGTTAATGGGGATTGCCTCGT
Organism: Planctomycetota bacterium; assembly: GCA_024278285.1. Lineage (GTDB taxonomy): Bacteria > Planctomycetota > Planctomycetia > Planctomycetales > Planctomycetaceae > Rubinisphaera. The sequence goes on along the minus strand of JAJRTM010000674.1, from coordinate 498 downwards.
TAATTATCGCCAGTTACGGACTAATTTGGCGGAAGAAAAATCGCTGGACTCGCGGCGCTTCTCTTATTGCGCTCGTGTTATTGATTGGACCAGGCTTGTTGGTCAACGGAACCTTAAAACCTGCCTTCAGCCGTCCGCGACCACGTGAAATTGTCCAACTGGGAGGTACGCAGCAGTATCAACCGATCTTCGGCTTTGGCAAAGAAACAGATTTCAATGCTTCGTTTCCTTCGGGGCATGCTTCCATCGGTTTTTTCCTGATTGCTCCCGCCTTTTTGTTCCGCAAAAAACATCGTACCCGTCGAATGATTCTCCTCGCAGGAATTCTCTTTGGCAGCATCATGGGATTATCACGCATCGTTCAGGGAGGGCACTATCTCAGCGATGTCATCTGGTCGCTGGCAATCATCTACTTCACCGCCTGGTTTGTTCATGTGATGCTGCTGACCGCGGACCTGAAAGAGAATTCGAACAGCGACACAGACGATGCAACCTCAT
>JAJRTM010000673.1 GCA_024278285.1 Planctomycetota bacterium | reverse complement strand
TGCGTTAGAGATGGAATTATCCCAAAACAAAGCTTGATTTTCAGTTCGCACGGCTCACAGAGCCGTGGCACCCAACAGGGGATCATAAAACAAAGCGCAACAGTACAACTGACAACAGCTTAAGAAATTTACCAGGCCAGCCGTTGGCCCTACGTTTTTGGGGTTGTTAGAACCCAGCCCGTTGGGTTGGGCTAGGCAAACGTCCGGGGCTTTGCCCCTGTTTTTCCAGTCATTTCAACAGAAATACTCTTTTGCAAGATGCCTGTAAGATGTCGCGCCGGGATGCGTGCTACAATTTGTACGACATCACAAACCCCAAGGTGCACCCCACAATATCTGACAATAACCCTGACATCATCGTAATCATTGTGAACGTTACTCCCTGCGACCACACTGCTGGCCCTGCCAGACAGTGGCACCCAATTTTCATTTTCGTAGTGCTATCCGCCGTTGAATATGGCTTTCAGCCAAAAAGAGCAATCAAAAAAATCACCTGGGACGTTGTCCCAGGCTATGGTGAAAGAGGCCTTTGACCAAAAAAAAGATGAAACCAAACAGTAATTGTTCGAGCGATACTTAAACGAATTATTTCCCCAGATTGATCAGGACATGTGTTCCTGATTTTCCGGCTAAGGCGAGATCGAGTTTTCCATCGCCATTCAAATCGGCCGTACGAATTTGCAGCCCGATGCCGACTTTCCCGGAAGTGTCGATCGCGAATTTGGTGAATTTCAAACTCTTGCGATCCCATTTATAATAGAAGACCCCGGCTGGATCTTTGCCCCCTGGATCGCCCCCGTTATGGGCGCGGACTCGTTTTCCTGTAATCAATTCGTCTTGCCCATCTCCGTCCAAATCGGCCAGATGCAACGCGTGTGCCTGGGAAAAACTGCTATCGATTTCGTGTTCTTTCCATTGCAGCGAACCATCTGCATTTTGTCCGGTCACTTCCCACCAGAAAATACCGAAGTCGTGCCCTTTGGCCCAGATGATATCATTTTTCCCATCGCCATTAACATCTACCACAACGCAAGGGACCGCAGCGTGCCAATCGGCCCAGTCGGCGTGGTAAATCCATGGCTTATCGGGAGAGAAATCAGCAGGTTGTTCATACCAGCCTTCTCCCACGAGAACATCCAGACGCCCATCGTTGTTGATATCTCCCAAGGCCATTCCGTGCCCGTTGGCGCGATCACCAATCAGAATTTTTGAAAGTGAGGGAACGGTGCGTGTGACTTCTTTTTTTACTTTCTTTCCCTTTACTTTAACCGTGACTGTTTCGGTCTGCTCTCTGGTTGAAAATTTCCAGGCAACGACTGGATTTTTTTTATTCCAACTGTTGACGATATATTCGGGAATGCCATCTCCGTCGATATCAGTAAACAAGGCCCCTTCGTTCTGGCTCAATTTGGAATCGATCAGCAGATGTTTTTTCCACATTTGCCCCAATCGCAAACCTTCAATTTTGGGATTTTCGAACCAGTAGATTTCAGTCGTCAGGAAAGCCCCCGCGACCACATCGACCCAGCCATCGCCGTTGACATCGTAAGCAAAATCGCCATTGCTGGTGACATAGCCGTTCCAGTCTTCAATCGATCGTAATGGATGAGGCACAAAATTCGGTGCCCGGAACCAGTTCCGTCCTGCGATGACATCCAGCTTTCCATCTTTATCGACATCAGCAATATCAACCCCTTCGTTGGCATCGACGGTCAACCGTTGCACCTTAAACTTGACAGCTCCTTGTGCTCTCACCTGATCAGTTGGAGCTAACAGCAGAGTCAGCAGCAATGTCAAAGTGGAGGTAAAATAAACAGAGGCGAACTTCAAACGAACAACAGGCATTTCTTTTCTCCCAAAACGATTCGGCAGGCAGGTTTTTCTACAGATCAATAACCAATTATTCCGATCAACACCGATTCCTACAACCAACAATCCCGTAAATTATGAAGAATAGAGAAGAGCGGACCTTAACAAGGGTGAGAGACGCAAGAAGGGTTGTCCTAAATCTCATCTTGCCTGAAACTGCCATTTCGTGCTATGACTCCACTGACCAAAAACATCCGGGGGAGGGTGTCTGGGGAATATTCGTGCGAAAAGGACTGCCATTTTGCATAAAAACCGTAGTGAAATCACAAATATTCCACCTGGCAGACGAAAATTAACTTCCTTTTTTGTGAGACCATAATGAACAAATTCCCCAGCACGGCTGGTCTGTTCTGACCGCAGTAACCAAAAACTATTTTTTCTAAAACTTGCGAGCCGTTTGCATACTTTTAACGTTAGTAATAAGGAGGGAATATGTGGTGCGAACAATGTCAAGAGGACGTCGTTCCTGTTGCGAACAAACAAAACAGCGGAATTCAGGAATGTTCTCAATGCGGAAAACAGCTTTCCGTTCTCGACAGAACAAAAACTGAGGCAGCGCAAATCGATCAGACGGGTGATTCTTCGATCGCGCAAACCGCTCATGCGCTTCTCAAACGCTGGGAGGCAAATCGTCCGGTTGCAGAATCTTCATCGGCAGTCGAGTCAGTCACGACGGCAAAGCCAATGACAAAAGCTGCTGCTCCGGGAAAAGAACCGGTCTCTAAGAAAGAGCCGGAAATAAAATTACAGGCCCCCAGCAAACCGACTTTTATAAATGAAGATATTTTCGATGATATCCCGAGTGGGCTGGATGTTTCAGAGATGCTACCCGATTTAATTCCGCCGATACAAACCACGTCACAAAGTTTGGATTCTTCGAAAAAACAGGTAGTCAGGCCAGTAGAAATAACCAAGAATGCCAAGCTAAAAACCGGCAAAGAAAACCGCCAGCAAACAGAGAAAACTTCTGTCACTTCGCCACCGTTAACTTCTGCAACCAAAAAAGTAGCGGAAACGACACAACGAAAGCAGACGCAACATGCGGGCGCAACGCTGGCATCACAGAATGATGCAGGCTCTTTATTGAAGCGAAATTCGGAACCGATTCCCGAACAGAAAACCAAAAGCCCCTCTCCACAAATTCAAAAACAGACCGGGGCTGTCGCCTCGCCAGAAGCACAAAGCGAGAAACCGACGATGTTTAAAGCAAAAGCCAAAGCAAAGGTCAAACCTCAGGCTCCCGCCCCGCAGCCAGAGACCAGTCAGGGACGTGTGCGATTTACGCCGCCTGAAATTGCAGACGAGAAAATTGACGATCTCGGCATTCAGCAGGCGATTGAAAGGCATCATCGCAAACAACGCAATTGGTCGGTTTTGTTTGCTCAGTTGATGGTGTATGGCGGAGCGTTGGCGATGACGTGTGGCATCGCGATTGTTATCGGGAACCGTTTCGGTTCGATGGGAATCGCAGAGACAACCGGCTGGTTGACCATGGCGGGTGGGCATCTTCTATTCGTGTTGGGGATTTACACCCATCTTTCCAGTAAAATGGAACAGGTCTGGAGCGAAATGCACGCACGGCATGACGAACTG
>JAJRTM010000672.1 GCA_024278285.1 Planctomycetota bacterium | reverse complement strand
GGCGGCGATTAAAGGGACGCACGAAGTCTGGGGAGCGGTTGTTGCATCGACATTGACGACAATCGCTGTCTTCTTGCCTGTAATATTTGTGCAGGAAGAAGCGGGCCAGTTGTTTCAGGATATCGCGCTCGCGATCAGTTCTGCAGTTGGGTTGTCGTTGATTGTTTCGGTTACCTTAATTTCAACTTCCGCGGCTCGATTATTGCCATCAGAAAAAGAGAACAAGTCAGCATCAAAAACTCCCGGTTTTTTAGAATCGACCATCAATGCGATGGGGCATCGATTTGTTGAATTGATTGTTAATGTGAATCGATTCATTTTGAAATCTGTCTTGCTGCGTCTGCTGACGGTACTTGTTCTCATTGGTGTTTCTGTCGGAGTAAGTTGGCTGTTGTGGCCGAAGGTGGAGTATTTGCCGACCGGGAATCGGAACCTCGTCTTTGGGATTTTGTTGCCGCCGCCCGGTTATAATCAGGACGAATTGATGCGAATGGGCGAGACGGTCGAGAATGCCCTGCGACCTTACTGGGATGTTGATCCCGGCAGCCCGGAAGCGGAAAAGCTCGATTTCCCCGTCATCGGCGATTTCTTTTTTGTCGCTCGCGGGAAAATGGTTTTTATCGGAATCCGTTCGTACGATCCGTTACGAGCCAGCGAGATGATCCCGTTAATTCAACGAACCGGCATGAAACTCCCCGGCACGTTTGCCATCGCAAAACAATCAAGCCTGTTTGAGCAGGGGCTTACAGCCGGTCGAACAATCGATATCGAAATTATCGGTCCCGATCTGAAAAAATTGACACAAATGGGAGGTCAAGTATTCGGGCAGGTGCTGCAGACAATTCCCGATGCCCAGGCAATCCCGAAGCCGAGCCTTGATTTATCAAGCCCGGAAATTCATTTGATTCCCAAGTTGTTGCAATCAGCCGAGCTTCAAATTAGTTCTGCCGATCTTGGGTACATTACCGATGCGTTGGTCGATGGTGCCTTTGCCGGGGACTACTATGTGGGCGGCGATAAAATTGATCTGACGATTCTCGGCCTCGAACAGACGATGCAATCGACGCAGGATGTCGCAGCGCTGCCGGTCGCGACACCTTCCGGGCAACTCGTTCCGCTTGGGACGTTGGCAGATGTTATCATGAGTAGCGGACCGGAACAGATCAATCACCGGGAACGTCAACGCGCGATCACGATTGAAGTGTCGCCGCCGCCCGAAATGGCTCTCGAAGATGCGATGCAAACGATTCAATCAAAAATTGTGCAGCCGATGTATGAATCGGGACAACTCGGCGGAGCATACCGCATCAACCTGACAGGCACGGCTGACCGTTTAAGTAAAACATGGGCCGCGCTCAGTTTTAATGTCGCACTCGCGCTGTTGATAACCTACTTGCTGATGGCAGCGTTGTTTGAATCGTGGTTGTATCCATTGGTCATCATTTTAAGTGTCCCGCTTGGCGCCATCGGCGGAATCCTCGGCTTAACGGTCTTGAACCTGTTCCTGTTTCAGGCACTCGATGTGTTGACGATGCTCGGTTTTGTCATTCTTATTGGAACGGTCGTCAACAATCCGATTCTAATTATCCATCAAGCACTGGTGCTGATCCGTGAAGAAAAGATGCTCCCTCAAGAAGCAATCCTGGCCTCAATCCGCACCCGTATTCGTCCCATTTTCATGACAACCACCACAACGGTTCTCGGCTTGTTACCGCTGGTACTTTTCCCAGGAGCAGGCAGCGAATTATATCGCGGACTGGGCAGTGTCGTCCTGGGTGGTTTGATCATCTCCACTGGTTTTACCCTGCTACTGGTCCCGATCCTGTTCAGTTTGTTAATGGATGCCCGCCAGTTTCTAGGGAAATTGATCTGGAAATAGGCGGGGAGATAGGCGTTAGGTAGTAGGTATTAGGCGTTAGGGAAAAGTACCGGGTAGCTCAGACATCCCGTTCAGGGTTGTCTGAGTTGCGTAGCAACCCAAGGAATTAATTTTCCGGCATCGCTTATTCTGATCATCAAACTGATCACTGAAATTCTCGGGTGCCTGACGACACTCAGACATCCTTGAACAGGATGTCTGAGCTACCCGGTTAGAAGTTCTTTTTGAAGCACGAATGGAAACAAAGAAGCACGAGTTTTCTTTGTGAAACCGTGAAACCTCACCTTGAAATGTAGGATGGCATACTTTCTGTGCTTGTCATATAATAAAGAAGTCTCCCAAACAGTACACAACTTTGCTAACAGAATAAGATAATCAGGATGATTAAGCTTTTCTTCGGATGGTCTGCGTTTCTATTTTCGATCACATTGTTGCTCAGTGAGATACAGGCACAACCGCAGTCGGTGCCGCTTGATGTTCCTGAAGGTTTTCAGGCATCGCTGTTTTGTGATCATGAAATGTGTCCCGACATTCAATGTCTGACAACCGATGCACACGGGAATCTGGTTACTTCGGGACCGGGATACATTCGCGTTCTTTTTGATACCAATCAGGATGGGCGAGCCGATCAGTTTCGTGAATTTTACTCCGGGCCAAAATCCGGGGCGCAGGGTTTGTTTGTCGATGGAGACAAACTGTATTGCATAGGTGGTGCCGGGCTGCTTCTTTTTCATGATGTCAACCACGACAGTGTTGCCGACGGTCCGCCCGAAGTGATCCGTCCATTCAAAACAGGCGGCGAGCATCACACGCATGCGATTCGCAAAGGGCCGGATGGTTGGTGGTATTTAATTGCGGGCAACATGGCGGAAGTTAATAAAACGCCCGGGATTTCCTCTAACTCGCCTGTTCGCAAATCAGACGCTGGCGTGCTGTTTCGGCTGTCTCCCGATTTTTCTCAAACAGAAATTCTG
>JAJRTM010000671.1 GCA_024278285.1 Planctomycetota bacterium | reverse complement strand
CAAACAGTGTAGCCCGCCCGAAGCTCCGAAAACGATCACGCGATTATCTGAAATGGCGGGGACGCAAAGCGGTCCGTTATCGGGGACAATCCGAGCAACATACGTTGTCTTAAAAGCTTGCTCCCATTTTTTCTTGCCAGATGTTTTATCGAATGCAACAACGTGTTCTTTGTCGTCCAGACGATGAAACAGAATCACTTTGTTCCCGCTGACAGCAACTCCTGCCACACCGCTGCCCACCGGTTTTTGCCAAAGCAATTTGGGGCCACCGGTTTTCCATTCCGTCGAAATTTTTTCATCTGAAGAAGCGATTCCATTCCGATTTGGTCCCAGAATTTGTGACCAGTCTCCTGCCTGCAATCCCTCTGCAAAAAGAGCGAACAGAAGAAGGCAGATCGCCAACCTGAAGCATCGAACGGATTTGCGCATAAGACCGAATTTCTTTTCGCCTTGGGTAAATCGATAAATTATTGCCTGACAGGCCATTCATGATAGCAACCGTTGCAGCGAAACGCGACAATTGTTGCAGACCCGGGAATTGGCTGAAGGGAAGCGTTGAGCAGTGCATCATTCAGTTCGATAGAAGCAACTGCAACAGAGCCACATTGCTGACAGCAACGGTTGGCATGAACAAGTCTTGCTCGCTCAACCACTTCGTCTTGAGCAGAGTATTCCCGGATTTTGTGAACTCTGGGAAAAGGGATCGTGGCGGGTTTTTCATCCGTGACGGTAGCACCAGGGCGGTAGATCGCGATACAACTCATCCTTGAGACCTTTGATCAAATGGAGAAATCTTCTTATTACTAACCGTAGAAGTTTGCGAACGGCTCACAAATTATAGGAAAGTATCTTTTTAGTTACGGCGGTCAGAATAGACCAGCCGTGCTGGGTTGTTGAGGTTCTTATTTAACCATCAACAGACCTCACAGGATCCATCCCGCAAGGTGCAGCGGGAATTGTTATCATGCCACGCCGAAATTGGCAAGTCTGTTTGCACTTTTTCCGAATTTTTGAAAAAAAGGGAATGCAAACCGGGCTACTGCAAATGTCCCATGCAACGTATTTTCTCTTCGTGCAGATATATCCTTCATGTCGCCCATAGTTCCTGCCTTGCGTGTGGGGATGCCGTTATGGCTGAGTATTGTGCCGCTAAGAGAGTCTTTGTTGACAAAGATTTCTTTTTAAGAATGGTCCTGAAATAACTTCCCTATTTTATTGGGTTCATTTTGTAGGGTGCGTCGTGACGCACCTTTTTCATCACACGAACGACCTGGTGCGTCACGACGCACCCTACGATAAACAGGGAACTTATTTCGGGACTACTCCTTTAGAAAGATGGCCTCGTGGTGACGTCTTATGGAATGAACCAGTCGTGCTGGTCACAATCCGGGTTAGGCAGGCTTGCATCCAAGTTTGAGGCTTGGTACCGTCTGCTATTCATCGTGCATTTCGCGGGGAGTGTACACTAGGTAGCGTCTGTCTGTACTACTAACGGTAAAAGTTTACGAACGGTTCGCAAATATTAGAAAATCAGTATTTGGTTACGGCGGTCAGAGCAGACCAGCCGTGCTGGGTTAAATTGTGGAGTAGAAGAAAATTATGTCGTCTGGTACGAAGAACGTTTATTTTTTTGGTGATGGCAAGTCGGACGGCGGTGCGTCCATGAAGAATTTACTGGGCGGCAAAGGGGCCAATCTGGCTGAAATGAGCAACATCGGCCTGCCGGTTCCTGCCGGGTTCACAATTACAACCGAGGTCTGCAACTACTACACAGACAACGACAACCAGTATCCTCCCGGTTTGAAGGATGAAGTGGAAGCGACGCTGAAGCAAGTGGAAAAAGTGATGGGAGCCGAGTTCGGTTCTAAAGAAAATCCGCTGCTTCTTTCCTGTCGTTCGGGTGCTCGCGAATCGATGCCCGGTATGATGGATACGGTTCTTAACATCGGCTTGAACGACGAGACCGTTGAAGTAATGGCAAAGAAATCGGGCAATGCAGCCTTTGCCTGGGACAGTTACCGCCGCTTCATCCAGATGTATGGCGATGTCGTGATGGAAGTTCGTCCGGAAACAAAGGAAGAAGAAGACGGTTTTGAATTGATCCTGGAAGCGGCTCGTGAAAAAGCGGGGGTCAAACTCGATTCCGATTTGAATGCTGATCAACTCAAAGAAATTGTTGGTGAATTCAAACAGTTAATTCGCGATAAGGCAGGAAAAGATTTTCCTGCTGATGCTCGTGATCAGATGTGGGGAGCGATTGGAGCTGTCTTCAGCAGTTGGATGAATGACCGGGCGATTGTTTATCGTCGGGATTACGGCATTCCTCACACTTGGGGAACCGCGGTCAACGTACAGGCAATGGTTTACGGTAACCTTGGCGATAATTGTGCAACAGGTGTCGGACTGACACGTGATTGTTCCATGGGAACTCCCGGCTTTAATGGCGATTATTTGATCAACGCTCAGGGAGAAGATGTTGTCGCGGGGATTCGTATACCTAAACGTGTTGAAGAAACTTTCGGCGACGACATGCCAAAAGCTTACGAGCAGTTGTGCAACATCGGCGAAACTTTAGAACGTCATTACAAAGAGGTTCAGGATATCGAGTTTACCGTCCAGGAAGGAAAAGTCTGGATGTTGCAAACTCGTAACGCCAAGCGAACCGGTTTTGCAGCCGTTCGTATTGCAGTCGATCTGGTCAACGAAGGGTTGATCACGGTCAAGGAAGCTCTCAATAAAAAGCGGATTCCAGCAGACGATTTGAATCAGTTGCTTCAACCAATTTTTGATCCCGAAGCAAAGAAAAAAGCAGTCGAAGAAGACTCATACCTGACAAAAGGAATTAACGCAGGGCCTGGAGCCGCAACAGGTATTATCTGTTTCCATGCAGAAGATGCAGAAAAGCTTCATACTGAAAATCCTGAAGTGCAGTTGATTCTTGTTCGTCGTGAAACCAGCCCGGAAGACTTGCGAGGAATGCGTGTCGCCAAGGGAATTTTGACTGCCTTTGGCGGTGCCTCTTCACATGCGGCTTTGGTGAGTCGTCAAATGGGAAAAACCTGTATCGTTGGTTGTACCGATTTAGATATCGATTACCACGAAGGGACGATGTCGGTTAACGGTAAGGTTCTCAAATGTGGAGACTGGATCAGTATCGATGGATTCAGCGGCGAAGTTTTTGCAGGAAAAGTGGAAACGAAGCCTTCGGAAATTATCGAAGTGCTGATTACAAAAACCAAAAAACCGGAAGAAGCTGAAACGTATCAGCGGTATGCTCAATTGATGGAATGGGTGGATGAGCACCGAACGATGCAGGTCCGGGCAAATGCAGAACCTGACGATGCAGCCAAGGCGCTTGCCTTCGGTGCAGAAGGGGTTGGGCTGTGCAGAACCGAGCATATGTTCTTCAGCCACCTCGATGAAATTCGTGAGATGATTCTGGCAGAAACCGTCGAAGTGCGACAGGAAGCAATCGACAAGCTGCTTCCTTTCCAACGCGAAGACTTTGAACTTCTGTTTACAGAAATGGCGGGGCGTCCAGTCACCATTCGCTTGCTCGATCCTCCATTGCATGAATTCCTGTCCGAGCATCATCTGCACGAACAACCAGATTTGGCACACAAACTGGCTGATATGATTGGGGCCAGCAAAGAGTTCATTTATCGCCGGGTTGAAGAGTTGAAGGAATCGAACCCGATGCTCGGTCACCGTGGTTGTCGCCTTGGGATTGTCTATCCGGAAATCACCGCGATGCAGGCACGTGCCATTATGGAAGCAGCCTGTGCGGTGAAGAAAGCCGGCCACGATGTGCATCCTGAAATCATGATTCCGTTGGTCGGGTTCAAAACCGAACTCGATAACCAGACCAAAGTGGTCCGTGAAGTTGCTGATGCAGTTCTGAAAGAACAGGGGATCGAAATCGATTACACGGTCGGAACAATGATCGAAATTCCAAGAGCAGCGATCCGAGCCGACACGATTGCAGAGACGGCTGAGTTCTTCAGCTTTGGAACTAACGATTTAACGCAGACAACCCTTGGAATCAGCCGTGACGATTACGGCGGGTTCATCGGTTTCTATCAGGAAAACGATATCGTTCCCAGCGATCCATTCCAGACGATCGATCAAGATGGTGTTGGTCGGTTGATGGAGATTGGTGTTGAAGGGGGACGCAGCACTCGCAAAGATTTGAAAATTGGTATCTGTGGAGAACATGGCGGCGATCCAGCTTCCGTCTTCTTCTGTCAGAAGATCGGCTTGAACTATGTCAGTTGCTCACCGTTCCGAATCCCGATCGCAAGATTGGCGGCTGCTCAGGCAGCATTGGATAACGAGTAATTTTCTGACTCGATGAATTATTGAATGTCATCAAAAAATAAAAGCCGCCCATCAACTTGATGTGCGGCTTTTTTGTTTAACGGCAAGCCGAAGGCGACTGCGAAGGTGGGCTGGAAAATAATGGCTCGAAAATCATGAGCAGCCTGCTGGTATGCAAGACAATATCAACCGTGTCAGGTATAATGTCGGTCTATTACCGTTTCGATTCTTTCTTCGATCCCAGCGGTCTCGCTGGGAACGCAAAAAGGCAGAAACTTGGGGATAAGTTGGAAGAGCGACTTTAGAAAAGAGAGTTATCATGCGATCAAAAATATCCTGTTTGAATATATTGTCCGTTTCGATATTGTTTTTCTCAATAATTTGCGGCAGCAATGGGATGTCCGGCAGCAACGGCGAAATATACGCTGCAAAGAAGCGGCCCAACTTTCTTTTCATCTTGACTGATGATCAATCTCCTGAAACGCTCAGCGTTTACGGCAACAAAGTTTGCAACACGCCGAACATCGACAAACTGGCTGCGCGGGGAATGACGTTTGATGATGCTCATCACATGGGATCGTGGGTCGGGGCGGTTTGCACGGCTTCTCGCACGATGATTATGACAGGTCGAACTCTTTGGAATGCACCGGGTGCGCGAGGACCAGGAATTAAATTCCCTAAAGATTTCCGTCAACAAGCAGCCGAGCAATCATTACCTGCTGTTTTTAATCGGGCAGGATATGATACTTACCGGACCTGTAAAAATGGAAACAGCTTCAAAGAAGCGAATGCGATTTTTGATGAGAGCGACACCGCAACGATGCGGCAAGGGACTGCGGATAACGGAAGTCGATGGCATGGCGATAAAGTGATTGACTACCTGAATCGACGTGCCGCCAGGAAGGACCAGGATCCTTTTTTGATCTATTTCGGGTTTTCTCACCCGCACGATCCCCGCAACGCAACGCCGAAGTTGGCCGAAAAATATGGCGTCAGTAACGACGGACCATCTGGAAAACCAAACCCGAAAGCACCGCCGCTTCGAAGTAATTACCTGCCGGCCCACCCGTTCCCGCACGGTCATCCCGGTTTACGGGATGAAGTAGCCGTTCAGGGCGTGATGAAAAATCGAGACGAAGCAACCGTTCGCAATGAACTGGGGCGAGAATACGCCTGTATCGAAAACATCGACAGTCAAGTTGGTCGAGTCATTTCGCGTCTTCGAAAAATGGGAGAGCTGGAAAATACTTACATTATTTTTACTTCCGATCACGGCATCGCGGTTGGTCGGCACGGACTGATGGGAAAACAGAATTTATATGAACATACCTGGCGGGTGCCGTTTATTGTTTCCGGACCGGGAATTAAACCTGGCAGCCGAGCCTCCGGCTACTGTTACCTTCTGGATGTACTGCCGACCTTTTGTGATTTAGCGGACATTAAAATTCCAGACGTTGTCGATGGGAAAAGTTTCCGTCCCATCCTGGAAGGAAAGGTTGATCGAATCCGCGATTCTGTTTACGGCGTTTACTGCGGCGGTACCAAGCCGGGAATGCGCTCAATTAAAACCGATGGCTGGAAGCTGATCGAATACGATGTACTTGATGGCAAGGTCCGAGAGACTCAGTTATTCAACTTGAAAGAGAATCCTTTTGAATATCTCGCCGAACATCACGATCCCCAGCTTGTGAAATTGTTAAAGCATCAACCTGCACCAAATCAAATCGATCTGGCTGAATTGCCCGAATATGCGGCAAAAAGAAAAGAGCTCGAAAATCTTCTTGCAGCAGAAATGAAACGACTGGGCGACCCCTACACGCTGAGCAAGAACCGAGTTCCTGCGACACGTTTTGAATCATCAATTCAGCAGTTCGAGAAACAGGATAAAAATTCACCGCCCTGTAAAGGCGGCATTTTATTTACGGGTTCTTCATCCATTCGCATGTGGGATACGATCACCTCTTTCCCGAACCGGGAAGTCCTCAATCGTGGATTTGGCGGTTCGCAAATCAGCGATGTGCTTTACTATTTTGATCGAGTCGTTTTGAAGTACGAGCCTTCCGTGATCGTTTTTTATTGTGGTGATAACGATATCGCCAACCAGAAAAGCCCGGAGCAGGTATTTAACGATTACCAAACATTTTCTGAAAAAGTTCACGCGGCGTTTCCGGAGACGGAGATCATTTATTTGCCCATCAAGCCGAGTAAGGCGAGATGGAATATGTGGCAGGAGATGTCAAAAGCGAATCAGAAAATTCGCACGTTGAGTGAATCGAAAAAGTATCTACACTACTGCGATATCGTCCCCGCGATGTTGAACGACAAAGGCATTCCGAACGAAAACTATTTAATTGGGGATGGCTTGCATCTTAACAAAACCGGTTACAAAATCTGGACAGACCTGGTTGAAAAAGAATTGAAGAAACTCGATTAGTATCTTATCAATGAAATGCTGCGCAAAACTGGCAGGATATTTCCAGGTGACATTCGCGTGTAGATTGCACGCCTTTTTCAACTGCAAGTAACCAGGGGGTTAACACTGGCTTGGTAAATTTCTTAAGTTGTTATTATTGGTACTGTTGCGCCTTGGTTCTTGAATCCCCATCGCGGCATCGCCACAATCAAAAAGAGATTTGAACCACGAATAGAGACCCATTAACACGAACGTTTCTTTTGGAAACTTCATCTCAAACTGTAGGATGGCGTGCTTGCACCCATCAAATACGCTTTCCAGTTCATTAGTCTGATGCCGGTGAATCAATGACAGAATAATAACAGATTACCTCTCCAATTTTCATTGAACGCAACTCGGCACGCGAAGATGGGT
>JAJRTM010000670.1 GCA_024278285.1 Planctomycetota bacterium | reverse complement strand
AGATAAAGACAATTGATGACGAACAGAGTTATCTTCATGCTCACTGAATTTGCAGAGGCGTTTCACCAGAATTTCATCCGTAGAATCATTCAATTGAAGATCAATTGCGACTCGCACCAGAATGAGATTATCAGACTCAAGTAAATTTTCGACCTGCTCCGTGGGCAGTTCTTTTTTTACTAATTCGACAAGCGAAAGGAATTCGTCATGCCCGCCTTCTCGGCATGACTGGACCGCTTCAGAAATTGTTTGACTCAAATCCATTTTGAACGCTTTCTGATTAAAAAGATAATCGTCGAAATCTTGTGCAAAGATAGCAACACGAAGGAGAATTCTCGTAAAGCCGCGATGTCACAAGAAATAGTCGAGCTATTTCCTCGCGCAGACTTATTTCCCCGCGCTAGCAGTACGGCTTTGCGAGAGTTCTTTCACGCTTTTGATGAGTCTTCAAGCGGATATTGATTACATGGGAGGGGCTTCTTACTGCTGGGGATGGATATAAATGCCGGAGGTTTTCACGTTCAAAATACCAGATTCGTCAATTTCGCCTTTGCCTTTGACCGTGACCAGATCTCCCGTTTGAAGATTGAACAACGTTTTGGCATCAAGCGGGATCACATTTCCTTTTTCATCAACGCACTGGATGACCGCGACGGTTTCCTTATATTTTCGACTACAGAACGGACAGGAGGCGGGATCGTGTCCGGGACCACCATGATTCGTATCATCTTGGCTAGCTTCGGTAATCCAAAAAGTGGCGTAGCCATCGACCCACCACTCGTTCAAATCGCGCACACCAACTTTACCGGAAATAATGAACTCGTCCCCATTCTCAGAAGCCTCTCTGGCGAGCTTAATGGATTCTGAATTACCGGGAGATTCCATCAACAACGCAGATTGGCGAGCCGCCAGGATTTTCGGATCGGTACTTTCTGTACAACCAGAAACAATCAGACACAACAATGCGATTGATAAATAGGATGTGATTGAACGATGTGACATAACAACAAATATCCCTACGGTTCTTCTCTGAATTCAGCAACATTGTACTACGAAATTAACGAAACTGGTGAATGAAGGAGTGACTATCTTGAAAACTACTTTTGTCAGGCTGGAAAGCCTAACCTACTTTGGTTCCGGCTTGTCTGAATCAGGAGTTTCCTTAGGGGCTTCCTTTTTCACGGCCCCCTGCAATACCGCTAAAGCAGTATCGAGGTCTTTGGCGAGGTCTTCGTACTTGACTTCTTTTGCGCCGTGAAACATGCCGTCAATTTTGGTGTAACCATCGAACAATTCTTCTTTCGCTTTTTTGACAGCCGTTAATTGCTCTGCACTGAGAGAAGCCTTTTCAGCCAGACCAGCAACATCTTCCAGCAGGTGCCCAACATGATGCAACGGATCGTGTGCCGCGTCTTTATCACTTTTGGCAAAGGCATCTCGAATCGCTGCGTGCAATTCTTCTAGCTGTTTAACCGCTTCTGCATAAGTTCCAGGGTGATTCTCATCGCCATGCTCGCCGTGATCGTGACCATGATGGTCATGCTCATCGTGATCCGCATGGGAATCCGAGTTCGCAGGTTTTTCCTCTGTAGACGGTGTTGGTTTACAACCCGTCATCGTTAAAGGAATAACAGTAAGGCTGAATATAAAACAGGCAATTAACAAATTTTTCACGAATCAGAAACTCCATCGAAAAAACAGAAGGATAAGATACAGGAAAATAAAAGGCGCAACTCCGCTGCCCGTTCCGCTATCTTAAACGGGAAACTGATGCAATCAATGGGAACTTCAAGAAAATACAGAAATGACAATCATGATTTTATGGCAACTGAAAAATCTTGAAGTTTTTGAAGGAAAGATCGGTGGTTGGGTCGTGTCCCTGCAACGAGAGATGCCCGGCTTCGAGTCTTTTTCCTTTGCGGGGATTCTCATTCGGCTTTCTTGTATCTTCCCAATCAACCACCTGATAACCATCGACCCAGGTCGATATGTGTGGGCCATCTGCGATTAATGTAATCGTGCACCATTTATTATCGCTGGAAACGACCCGTCGGGCTTCGACTCTGCGAAAGATCGCGCCGGTGCCTGCGTTGTTCGGTTTGTTGCGATCCCCCTCTTTGGTGCCGTTGTGTATTTGAACTTCGTAACCGTTGGAGGGAGCTTTTTCTGTTCCTTCAATCGCACGAAAGAAAAGGCCACTGTTCAATTCTGCCGCGTGAGTTTTTGCCTGAAATTGCAGCGTGAAATTATCGAACGTCTTTTCCGTTTCCAAGAACCCTGCCCCGTTGGTCACATGAATGGTCCCCTCGACCACTTCAAATTTACTTTTGGAACCGGGAACTTCCCGCCAGCCGGTCAAGTCTTTTCCGTTGAATAATTCTGTCTGATTGAGCGGCTTCAGACGGATATTGCGAAAGGCAATTTCTCCCGAATTCTTTTGCAAGCCGATCAAGCCACTGCGTAGCCAGTTTTCGCGTTCATCCTTAAATTCTGTTTTTAATTCCCCATCAATCAGCACAGTGAAAGAATTCTTATCAGCCGTGATTTTCAATTGATGCCAGTTCCCATCGGCAGTCGGTTTGCCCGGCTCGAACTTGTGCAGTCCGACAAAACTGCCTGTCAGGTAACCTTCGGGGTGTTTGTCAGCCAGATTGATTTCGTAACAATCGACTTTCGGATTACTCGGATTATTTGCACACCGAATGAAGATTCCGCTGTTGCCTTCCTGGGACAGTTTGTAATCGAGGATCAGTTCAAAATCTGCAAAGCGAACCTTTGTTAACAACAAACCGATTGGTCCCTCGCTGGCAGTAATCTGCTGATCCTGAACTGCCCAGTTGACCTCATTTTGAGGCCGCCAGCCGAATAGCGACTGAGCATCAAACAGGTTAATCCACCCTTCTGCAATTTGCTGTTCGGTTAGCAGGTTGACATATTCAACAGGTTCAACCGGAGCCGTCTTAGGAGTTTTTTTGCTTAGCTTTTCAGATTTGCTTTTCTTAGCGGGCTCAACTGGATTCGATTTCTCTTCCTGTTTTGCTTGATGTTGTTTTTCCTCAGGCGGTGATGCTTCCTGTTTTTGGCATCCGATTAAACTAACCAGAAGCAGCAAGCTCAGAGAAAAAGAAGAGAGCTTTAAGAGGAATAATCTGATCATTTTTTCTGGCCTTTTGAGCAATATGATTTGTCTGAAAAGTTATCTCGATTTTCGTAGGTTAGGCTTTCCAGCCTGACACAATGACGTGTTCGTTCTCTGTCGATAAAAAATGGAGAGTTTCTCAATAAATCGCATAGCATTTTTCTTGGATACCGATTTTGTCAGGCTGGAAAGCCTAACCTACATTACTTACGAGTCTGACTTTGCGACTTCTTTTCCCATTGACCATTTGAGGTACGCTTCAAGGTACGGTTCAAGTTCGCCATCCAAAACAGAAAGTGGGTTTCCGGTTTTCAATCCTGAGCGTGTATCTTTCACGAACTGTTCGGGTTGCAGGACGTAATTGCGGATTGTTTCGCCGCCGAAGCCTATTTTTGATTTTTCTCCGCGTTTAATCGCAGTCTCGGCATCTTGTCTTTCAAGTTCCAGTTGATGCAATTTGGCGAGGAGCATTTTCCGGGCGGCAGCTCTGTTCTGGTGCTGGCTTCGTTCGTTTTGGCATCGCACGACGGCCCCGGTTTCCAGGTGTGTCAGCCGAACCGCAGACTCTGTTTTATTAACGTGCTGCCCGCCCGCCCCGCCGGCTCGCATTGTTTCTTCGCGAATATCTTTATCCCAGTCGACTTCGATCGCGCTGTTATCTTCGACCTCTGGCGTGACATCGACGGCTGCAAATGCGGTTTGCCTTTTGCCCGCTGAATTAAACGGGCTGATGCGCACAAGACGATGATTGCCCGATTCTCCCTTGAGGTATCCGTAAGCGTAATCACCCTTCACAAAAAGTGTCGCGTGACGAATCCCGGCTTCTTCGCCGTTGGTTCGTTCGTACATTTCCATCGAAAATCCACGCATCTCCGCCCAGCGAATATACATCAACAGCAGCATTTCCGCCCAGTCAGCCGCATCGGTTCCGCCTTCACCCGCTTGAATAGTGATGTAAGCATTGACTGGATCGTCCGGCTGACCGAGCATCGTTTGCAGTTCGACCCGTTCGAGCAACTTCTGCAATTCTTCGACGGTCTGCCTCAATTCTTGAATCGATTCGGAATCTTCAGAGTCTTCCTCTGTAGCGAATTCAATCAGCACTGCTAAGTCCTCAGTTCCGGAAATCAATTCTCCCAAAGGAACTACAAGCCCCTTGATGCGGCTTAATTCCGAAACGAGTCCCTGTGCTTTTTCCTGATTATCCCAGAATCCAGCTTCTCCCATGAGAGCGTTAATTTCTTCAATTCGATTTTGCTTGCCGGCGTAGTCAAAGAGAGTCCTTCAAATAGAGGATGCGCTCAGTCAGATTCTGGCAGGTATCACGTAATTCGCTATCCATGAGGTTGTTCGATCAGTTATTTCAAAAAAGGTTGACTGTATTGTATTAGTCGCAGCCGTAGGGTCCGCAATAGCGGACCCTACGACAGACTTTGTTAGCATCATCGCAGGGTTCTTTTGCGATACACCTGCCAGTTTAATAAGCAAACGAAGCGATGTGAAGCATCCGAACAAAGATTAAAGACTTGATTCGAGTATGCCCTGTTGCTAAATTGATAGAGTAACCAGAGTAGTTCCCGCCAAATTTCCTTCCTGAAAGCAATCAGACGCAACTTTTTTTACGTAAGTATTAAAAAGAGGTGCATTGTTGGGCAGAATATTTTATCTGATTGAATAAACAGCACTCACTGGCAAAATGGGAACTGTTTTCGTATCTTGTGCGGAGAACGCAGGTTCCGGACATTTATTCAGTACCTGATGTTTGAATGATCAATATAAGGGAACCTCTCTTTATTCAAAAGGAGCACAGACATCCCTGTCTGTCTCGCAAGAGTATGCGGCAATGTAGGCAGACAAGAATGTCTACCCTCCGTTTAAGAGATTTTTTTTGAATCAATAGAGGTTCCTATAAATTTGCAATCCTCTACCCAATCTGATACCAGAATTGAGTTATACAGGAGAGTTGACAACGTATGAACGCAACTAAAACGAATACAGCTGAGAAGAACGATACCTGGGGAGCAGAGACATCCAAAGCGATGATTACTGCCCAGGGTTTGACCAAACATTACGGCAAATTTATTGCGGTTTCCGATGTTTCCTTTTCTGTTCCGCGAGGAGAGGTTGTTGCTTTTCTGGGGCCGAATGGGGCGGGGAAATCGACCACAATGAAAATGCTGACCGGCTTTCTGGCTCCGACCCGTGGGCGAGCCAGCATTGGTGGTTTCGATGTTTTTGAAAACCGGCAGGATGCGGCTCAAATTCTTGGTTATCTCCCGGAAAATGGTCCCCTTTACATGGAAATGACCCCCAAATCGCTGCTGTGGTACTGTGCGAGGCTGCGAGGGCTTTCCAAAGTGTTCACAAAAGCTCGGATTGAATACGTTGTTGATCGCTGTTCGCTGGGAACCGTTTGGGAAAAGCCGATT
>JAJRTM010000669.1 GCA_024278285.1 Planctomycetota bacterium | reverse complement strand
GCACAAACATGTGCCGTTTTGTCTGACGCATCGATTTTAAGACCCGCTGGTTCGTAATCCCTTCCTTTTCGACGTATTCTTTAATCAGAAATAACCGCCTTTGCTCAAACGGATCGGCTGCATAAGTGGTTACATTCAGATGAAAAGATGAAACCGTCACCAGAAGTAAAGCAGATAGAAAAAATCTGGACATCATATATACTCCTGAAGTCAAAAAACTGAACCTGGCAGGATTGATCGCGTTGGATGAATAAGGATCGCTCGAACAATTACTGTCTGGTTTCATCTATTTTGTTTGGCCGAAGGCCAAGAAAACAGAACATCGAGGTTACGACAGTTATTGTTCGAGCGATCCTAAACAGAACCCTTTTTATCAGATCAGGAAAATTGATGACACAGCAATCTGAGCAGAAAACCATGATCCTGAATACCGATTAATAACGACTTATCCAGATGAGCTGTTTTTCTTCTTTTTTTATTGGCCAAAGGCCATAATTACCGTAGCCTGGGGCATCGCCCCAGGAAGAGAATAAAACTGAACCTGTTTGGCTGAAAGCCATATTCAAAAAAATGGACGACTGACGAGGAAGGAGAGAGTAGTATCCCACAATCATTCGTAAACATGTTTGCCCACTTGATATTCAGCACAAAAGATCGCCAAACGTCTCTCGATGAAACGATTCGGCCTCGCGTTCATGCTTATCTGGCTTCGGTTGTTCGTAGCCTTGATTCAAAATACGTTGTGGTTGGTGGAGTTTCTGATCATGTTCATCTTCTGTTTGATATTGGAAAATTGCATGCCCCGGTAAAATTTGTGGAGCAAGTGAAACGAGAATCATCCAAATTCGTCAAGACTCTTGGTCCCCAATACCAGAATTTTTATTGGCAGCGTGGTTATGGAATGTTCTCTGTAAGCCCTACACATGTAGTAAGTGTCGAGCAATATATTCGCAAGCAGGAAGAGCATCATCTGGTAAAGTCGTTCCAGGAAGAATATCGAGAATTTTTGAAGCGATATGGAATTGATTACGACGAGCAATATGTTTGGGGCTAATTGAGTGAATATGGCCTTCAGCCAATCTGGTAACTTGTCTCTCTTTTACCCAGGGCGATGCCCCAGGCTATGTTGTTTTTGGCCTTCAGCCAATAAAATCAAGTCCATGAAAACAGTTCACCTTTTATAAATCCTCCGATAGAAACCACACAATGATTTGGCAATGTTTACGAGGCGGCACCGTTTACGATCCTTCCCATGGAATTGATGGCATCGTGCAGGATCTCTGGATGCGTGATGGCAAAATCGTCGCTGCTCCCGCTGATGAATCTCAGGCGAAAATCGTTAATCACGATCTTTCCGGACAAATTGTGATGCCGGGCGGCGTGGATATGCACTGTCATATTGCAGGTCCAAAAGTGAATCGAGCACGCGGCTTTCTGGCGGGAATGAAAGGAAATCGGCGAAAACAAATCGCCTCCGCCGATTCTGCCCCGGTGGTTCCAAACTGTATCGCGACCGGTCAACTTTTTGCAGGATTGGGGTACACAACCGCTATTGATGCCGCTATTCCCGGCCTTTCTGCAAGGTTAGCGCATCACGAATTTTCGTTGACACCTTTTCTTGATAAAGCTTTTTTGACACTGTTCGGAAATAATCATTATGTGCTGGATAAAATCCGCACCGGCGAGCAAGAAGCCGTTCGCGATTATTGCGGTTGGATGCTGAATTCAGTTCATTCGCTGGGTGTGAAAATTGTCAATCCGGGCGGTGTTGAAAACTGGAAGCAGATCAGTCGCAAGACATTACGGGAGCTTGACGAGCCTGTTTCCGAATTTGGAGTTTCACCTCGTCAGATTGTCCATTCGCTTGCAGCCGCGGTTGATGAATTACAACTTCCTCATGCGGTTCATATTCATTGCAACAACCTCGGATTTCCCGGCAACTGGGAGACAACGCTGCACACGATGCAATCTTTAGAAGGGCATCGCGGGCATTTTGCTCATGTGCAGTTCAACAGTTATGCAGGCGATCCGAACGATCCTTCCTCGTTTGCCTCCGGCGTGGAAAATCTTGTGGAATACGTGACTGCTCATCCGGAAATTACCATTGATGTCGGACACGTCTGCCCTGGCGAAGCGATGACGATTACCGGCGATGCCCCGTTTGCCCAGCACTTGCAGCAATTAACCGGCAGCCGCTGGTACACTTCCGATACCGAACAGGAAGCAAGTTGCGGTGTCATCCCGGGCGAATTCAAACCGTATCGAAATTTGGTGCATGCGACACAGTGGGCGATCGGCCTGGAATGGTATTTACGAATGCCCAATCCCTGGCAAGTCGCGATGAGCAGCGATCACCCCAACGGCGGGGCATTCGTTAAATATCCTGAAATCATCCACCTGTTGATGGATCGCAACTTCAGGCAGGAAATGATTTCCCTCATGCCCGAATCTCTCGGCGAGCGATGCCCGCTGAACGATCTTGATCGAGAATATACCCTCAACGAAATCGCCATCATCACCCGAGCCGCCCCTGCGAAAATTCTGGGATTATCATCAAAAGGACATCTGGGAATTGGGGCTGATGCTGATATCACCGTTTACTCACAGCAGGGAAATATCACCGAAATGTTCCAGCGGCCCAAAGCCGTCTTCAAGGCGGGCAACCTTATCGTTCGTGACGGCGAGCTTCTGGAAAAACAAATGGGCCAACTGTTACGCCCAGCCTTTGAATACGATGCGACTTCGCTGAAACATCTACAACAATGGTTCAACGAAAACTACTCCATCCGCTTCGGCAACTACCGCATTGGCGAAGAAGAATCCCCCTGCAACGTGCAGAGTGTTTCTTGAGAAAACCTCTATTCATTCAAAAAAATAATTGAACGGAGGGTGGATATTCTTGTCTACCTTTAATACGGAGCCGGCGTGAAGCAGGAGCTTCTGCCCCTTGCGTTCCCAAGCAGGAGCTTGGGAACGAGGAAACAGCTTCCTTGGAGCAATGTCGCACAAATCATGAATAATCCTTCTATTGAGATTAGATGCAAAACTGAAAAACAGACCGTTCAATTTGCGACCTCTTTGGGTGAATTGCTCAAGCCGGGGGATGTTATTGCGCTCAATGGGACTTTGGGAGCAGGGAAAACGCGATTTGTTCGCGCAGTTGCTGTTT
>JAJRTM010000668.1 GCA_024278285.1 Planctomycetota bacterium | reverse complement strand
GTGGAACCATCCCATTGCGTCCTGACACTGGATGGTCGCGGTTTTCGTATTTGGGATCTCCGCTCGCGCACGGGAACTTTTGTGAATGGGATCAAAATTCGCAGCACTCGTTTGCATCATGGCGACGAATTAAAAATCGGCTCGTTCGCGTTCAAGTTTGAAACAACAGTAAAAGACCATTCACGCGAAGGGTTCTTTATTGATGATTACCGCGTTATCGGTATTCTGGGAACAGGCGGGATGGGGTGGTTGTATGCGGTGGAAGATCCTCGCACACAGGAAAAGTTTGCGTTAAAAGTTTTAATGCGGCGAGCCAATCACCCCCATGTCGATCAACAGGAATTGCGAACTCGCTTTCTTCTGGAAGGCGAAGCGGGGGGCAGACACAAACACCCGAATATTATCAATGTATTAGAATACCAATACCGCAGCGATGTTGAATATTTGCTTCTGGAATTATTTGAATCAATCGATCTCCAGGAACTCATTCAACGAGATGGTCCTCTCGATCCCGGCTTTGTATGCAACATTGGTTTGCAGGCCGCCAAAGCGTTGCACCATATTCATCAGGCAGGTTCGGTCCATCGCGATGTGAAACCTTCTAACTTGTTAATCGGTGCGAATGGACTGGTCAAAGTTTGCGACTTTGGACTGGTACTGCTTGGCGACGATCCTGTTGAAGCAGAACTGGCAGAGCAGATGGGGAAAGATTGCCTTGGCACCGCTGACTACATCGCCCCTGAACAATCTTACGACAGTTACAGTGTCGATGGACGGGCTGACCTTTACGGTTTGGGCTGCGCCCTGTTTCTGGCGTTGACAGGAAAACTTCCCTTCCCTGCAGAAAACAGCAGCGAAAAAATTCGCGCCCATCGCAAAATGCCACCGCCACGCATTACCAATTTGAATCCGAAAGTCCCTGCGGAAATTGCTGCCATTGTTCATCGCTGCATGGAAAAAGATCCGAATGATCGTTATCAAAACGGCAAGGAACTTGCTGCCGCGTTTAGGCCTTATGCAAGAATCAAAAAAGTTCGTATCAACTTCCAGGATTTAATTGCCAAGCGAACTCATCAGGCATCGTTCCGATTAGCAGACCCTCGCAAAAAACATTATCTGCAGCGCATCCCCGCCAATGTTGCTTCCTCTTTGGCAGCCATTACCAGCGACGAACATATCGGCAACGATCAAACAGTGATCGACGATAAACAAGCCGGTGCAGCCACCCGAATTCCCGGCGATACCTCAGCCGCGAGAGACGCTTACTAATTTTATTGGCGAGCCGGGCGTGCTAACTTCCGAATCACTCTGGGGGGATGCAGGAAAGAATAAAAGTGGGGCGTGTATTATGCGCGACCAAACATCGCGGCAGTGCCTGTGATGAATCAATCGTCCCGTTCGAAATCAATGAACAGGGGCTTCAATTGCCCGAGTGAGGCTTCATCGGTAACATAAACCTTCGAACGTCACTTGAAAATCCGAGCATCCTCTATTCAGCAGAATTCCCATGCCAGAAAATACTCCAGAACCTGAAACGGTTACTTCTGCTCCTCGATCCCTGTTTCATGAATTTCGATATTCTGAAGACTGGTGGGCGGTTTGGATCGGGGCGGCGATTCTGTCTGTTGCATTTCTGGTGATGGCCTCCAGCGTGCCGGATGATCTTTCAACAAAAATTGATCAGGCGAAGCAAGCCGGCAAAAAATTCAAATTGACCAGCCCGCTCAAAGCGTATCTCGCCAAGCCGGGTAAATGGAAAAATAATCCGCTCGATGCAATTTATACTCCGGGGGAAGATGGCCATAATCTTATCCCCGGTATCGTGGGAGTGTTTGTCGTTTCAATGCTGCTGTTCGGCGTCGGCACGTTCTGTATGAAAAGATCGCTGCCCGGTTTTCTGAAAGGTTTCTGGTTCGTTTTTCTGCTCGCCACTTTTGCTTATGTGTTAACTGGGCAGGTGGTCGCCAAGCAGTACAATCTGGAATATGCGTTGTGGGCATTGGGCATCGGCTTGTTGATCAGTAATACCGTCGGGACGCCCGGTTTTGTTAAACCTGCACTGCTGACTGAATTCTATATTAAAACAGGACTTGTTCTGTTGGGAGCAGGGGTTTTATTTTCAAAGTTGGTTGCGTTAGGCGTTCCAGGAATATGTGTCGCGTGGGTTGTGACGCCGATTGTTTTAATCAGCACGTACATGTTCGGGCAGAAGGTACTCAAAATAGAATCGAAATCGCTGAACATGGTCATCTCTGCGGACATGTCTGTCTGCGGTGTTTCTGCAGCAATCGCAACCGCCGCCGCCTGTAAAGCGAAGAAGGAAGAACTTTCATTCGCGATTGGACTTTCGCTTTCCTTCACTGTCATCATGATGATCGTACTCCCGGCTGTCATCAAAGCGATGGGACTCAGCCCCGAACTGGGCGGAGCATGGCTCGGCGGAACAATCGATTCCACAGGTGCCGTTGGCGTTGCAGGATCTCTTTTGGGAGACCGCGCGATGGAAGTAGCGATCACCATCAAAATGATCCAGAACATTCTGATCGGCGTGACCGCGTTCGGCGTTGCCGTCTACTGGGTCAGCGTTGTCGAAAAAGGTAAGTCTAATGTTCGTCCAGACGCAACCGAAATCTGGCGACGTTTTCCCAAATTCGTTCTCGGTTTTGTCGCTGCATCACTCGTCTTTACATTCCTGCATTCTTCCCTGGAGCATGGCAGCTACCTTGTTGACGGGATGGTAAAAACAAGCACAAAAACACTGCGAGGCTGGTTCTTCTGCCTGGCGTTTGTCAGCATCGGCCTGGAAACGAACTTTCGCGAACTGGCAAAATTCCTCAAAGGAGGCAAGCCGCTCATTCTGTATGTCGCCGGGCAATCGTTGAATTTAATTCTCACGCTCGCAATGGCCTGGTTGGTGTTTGAAGTTATCTACAAGGACTCTTTACAAAAGCTGGGAGCGATGTAATGGAAACCGCTTCTCCCCCCAAAAGCCGAGCATTGGGAATAGCACAGCTTGCAGGAAGCTTGTGCGTCATCGGCATTCTCTGGCTGGGCGTTTTTCCCTGGCTCGCCGATCAACCGGCAATGAGCCAGCGAATTAAACAGCGGGAAGAACTCGGCATTGATTTAGGTTCGATGTTCTATACCGATCTGGAAATCATGGGAGAGGTCGAAGCCAACCTCGATGCCTTCAAAGAAAAACACCCCAACGCGTTATGGAACCCGTGGAGTGAAAATTGAGCAAACAATAACTGTCGTCTCCAACGCAATCGTTTAACGGCAAGCCAAAGGCGACTGCGTAGGCGGGCTGGACAATGAAGCCTTGCTGCTCAACGAAAAAGATCAATCAAGTGGTTTTTCTGCGTAGTCACTCGGATTAACCCAGCCAGCGGGAATTTTCTCGCCCTTCATGTAGCGGTTGTAGTAATCCTGTTCTTTCGTGTTGGCGTAAGGATAGTTCTCGAAAACATCGCCATGGCTCAGAACACGAGGATCATTTTGTCGTTTAAGGTTTGCGATCATCAAAGACTTCAATTCCGAAACCTGTTTCTGATAATCAGAACTGTTCGCCAGATTGTTCATGCAGTACGGATCATTGATGACATCGTAAAGTTCTTCAGACGGGCGTTTGCCAAAACAGAGTTGCCAGAATTGACTCAAACCTGCCTGCGTTCTTCCGTTAAGAATTTCCGTTTTTGTCGGACTGCCATCACAATTCAAATATCCCGTTTCAGGATTCCCTCCCGGCCAACGGGATGTTTCGTAGTTGATCAGATAAAGCATTCCGTTTTTGACAATCCCACGAATCGGATATCCCCAGTCATTCGGACGACCGATATCGTGCCGCTCTTTTCCAATGAGAACGAACTCCCGCTGCGGAATGACACGCCCTGTTTTTTTAGATCGAAATATCTCCACCAGCGAACGCCCGGTTGTTGGCTCCATCCCGGCTCGTTTTGCATTCAGTTGGGCGAGTTCAAGAAAAGTTGGAGCAAAATCGATGAAGCTGACGTAATCATCAATCGTACGGCCCGGCTTGGCAATCCCTTTTTTCCACATAATCGCCAGCGGCAGATGATTCGACAGCTCGTACTCCTGCCCTTTAATACGCGGAAAAGGCATGCCATTATCGGAAGTGACAACAACCAGCGTGTTGTCGAGTTCGCCCCGTGATTCAAGAAGGTTGAGCATTTGAAGCAGATGCGAATCGAAATGCTCTACTTCAAAAGCGTAGTCGAGCATATCGTTACGAGTGATTTCGTTATCCGGCCAGAACGGAGGAACAACATCAATTTGATCAATACTCTTTCCACCCTTTTTCACTCCCGAACCATATTCATAACCACGATGTGGTTCGCCCCCGCCGTACCAGAAACACCACGGCGTATCTTCTGTTTTTGCATTCATGAAATCCTGAAAGTTACCTGCGTAATCAATGCCAGAAATTCCGGTGGTCGGCGGTTTTTTACGAGCACGACCAAACGCCTTGCCGGTCATCGCACGTCTTTTTCCCTGTTCATTAACCGCAATTCCCGGCGCCCAACCTTTACCCGTTGTTCCGACATAATAGCCATGTTTTGTAAGAGCTTCTGCGTAAGTGGTGAACTGTTTCGGGAAGAAACACCAATGATTGCAAGCCTGTTTCAGTTGCCAGGAATTGCGACCCGTTAAAATACAGGCACGTGAAGGAGCACATTTGGCATTTGGCGTGTACGCTTTCGTAAACAGCAGCCCCTGCTTCGCAACACGATCAAACCCCGGAGTTTTCACCCAGTTGCATCCGTAAGCCCCCATGTGCGGATAGGAAGCGTCATCCGCAATACAAAACAAAATATTTGGGCGTGTTGACGATGTTGCAGAATTCGATTCTGCAAAACAGACCGCCGGCAAAACGGCAAGCATCAACAGTATAAATAAATGTAACACGATTACTCTCATACGGTTTTTATTTATCATCATAAACTTTCAATCGGTTTCACGACTATCGATTTTATTAAGAGTGCCACGGCTCTGTGAGCCGTGCGAACTGAAAAGAAAAGGTTCTTCCCACATTTTAGTGGCTAAAAGAAAAAAGAGCCACGGATTCACACGGATCAAACAGATCATAAAAAAGGCACTCACACAACAGAATCATTTTTATGCCAGGTGAAGTTGAAAATTCTCTTTTTTCTTTGCGTCTTGCTGTCAATTCATTCCTCTTTTTTATTGAAGTTTCGTCTATTTGTTTGACTAAAGTTTTTCGCAAAGGTAACAAAGAAGAGAGGATCATTTTCAGTTCTTTTCTTCTTTCCCTGATATCGTCCTTGCCTCTTCAGGAGAATTGATCCGTGGAAATCCGTGGCTGTAAAATATTTCAGCCATTATAAAGCATGAAGAACCAAGAAAAAATAAATTCAACAGCAACATCACGGCTCACAGAGCCGTGGCACTCGAGATCGTTATTTTTCACCGGATTATATTCGTTATCGAATAGACATTCATTCTACCGAGAAAGGTAGCACAGTGAAATCGTAACTTTGTTTCACATCGGGCCACATCGCAATGTCCCCTTTAATTCGCAGGCTCCATTTGATTTTATTATTGCTGGCGCTGAAGGAGTGCATCGTCGATTGGGGAATGACGACTTCCAGTTCGCCCTCAGGCATTTCCATCGGCTGATCGGTATCGAATAAATCTTCACTGTAAAAATCGTTGGTATCGGTGTGAGTTTTGGTTCCTTGTTGATACTGCGCCCATTCGGTGCCAATAAGTTGAATTTGTAATCGCTTTATTGATGATGTACTCCCGTTGAATTGCCAATTGAGATCAAAACTTTCCCCCAGCATAGTGGTTGCATCGCTGATGAACAGTCGCGGTTTCGGATTGAACAAAGACAGAAACATATAAATGGTTCCAAGGATTGTTCCAAGGCCAACCAGCACAAATGGGATGAGAAAAAACGTCAAAAACCAATCCGGTTTCCCTTTTGCCCAGCCACCAACCACTTCAAACAGAAAAACAGAAATAATCCCATTCCATATCAACGCGAAAATAATAACGAAAAAAAGTCCGGCTACTGTGCTTGAACCCGACTTCAACTCAATCGGACCGGCAGCATTTGGTTCCGGCTCCCAGTCCCGTTTTTGCCAATCTTCCTGAGAGGATTGACTTTGTTCCTGAATGGCAGTTGCTGTTCGCCATTCCTCATTTTTTACACCAGCCAGTCTGCTTGTGATAAAGCTTTGCGCCAACAACCGACCCAAAGTGAGTCCCAGCAGACCGATCATTACAAAAACCAACGGCACAAGACCAAGAAGTAGCATCGGTGAAAAACTGCGATCCAGAACCGCTTCGCTGATGTTGCCCGGGTTCACATAACAAACCGTTTTCGCTCCCGGACGAAGTTTGTTGACAACTTTCAGCAGGTTCGAACGAGAACCGCCCATCACTTCGTAATTGCGATACTTTTTTCCACGAAAGTTATCCCCATGAGATCGGTATTTATATTCAACAGCAATTGAATGCTTACCATTCTTGTTTTCCACTGAACTGGAAACAATTTCACAAGGCGTTTCCACCCAGCCAGTCGCATCCAGATATTGCATGAATGGAAAAAGAAACAGCGGAAATATCGCAACCGTACCAACAAGAATAAAAAAACCGAAAAATAGACCCGAAAAACAACCGCAACCACGCCCCATCGATTGGGAATGCGATAACGCTTTCGATGCAGATTGTGACGAATCATCAAACGACATGTTTCGTATCCTTTAATTCCGATAGAGTGGATTCAATCAAAATGATTTTGTTATGTTGAGGCAAGGTTCAAAAATAATGTGAAAACTATCTGTGGATATGTTATAAACGATAGACGATGATTTGTCAGGCTGGAAAGCCTCACACCAAAATGTAGGATGGCGTGCTTGCACCCATCAAATGCGGTTTCCATTTCCTAACCCGGATAAACCAGAACCCAGTAGATTGTAGCCACACTCGCCAGAGTGTGGACGAATTGGCAACTCGACTTCTACCGTCTGGCGACGGTAGCTACAAATAATATCCTGCCACTTTTGCGCAGCATTTTATTGATAAGAGCCTACAGAACTGTCTTAAACTCCGATCTTGATAACCATGATTCATCTCTCATTCAAGCACAATAAAATTTTACGAATAGCGAACTGCGTGACGGCATTGCTGTTGCTGATATTTTCCGCAAACGTTGCGATGGCGGATCGATTTGTCATTGTGAACGAAATAGGCGAGAAGCGGGAGATTATCGGGCGGCTGCATGCCAGCGGGCAAGGTGCGTATGCGATTGAACGACCGGGCGGGCAGATGGAACTGGTGGCTCAAGGAGCGGTCATCGAGCGGGATAACACGGTTGCCTGGAAAGCTGCTACGCCGGAAGAATTGGCTGCGGAACTAGCGAATGAATTCGGGGCAGAGACGTTTCGCAGTTATCTGGAAGGCGATTTTGTTATCGGGGTGGTCTTGATGGAAAAGCTCCCGAAAAAATCGGAAGGGCGAGTCGTCAACTTCATGAAAAAAGCGGCGAGGTTCATGAACACGGTACAAAATACCTTTCTGAAATTCGCCAAGAAAATGAAACTGAAACTAAAAGATCCCGACTGCCCGCTCGTGCTGCTCATTTTTGAATCGGATGACGACTTCAATACTTACGCAGAAAAAGTGATGCAAGGACAGGGGCTTTCTGCAGGGAACATTTCCGGATTTTATAATGGCCTCACGAATTATTTAGCGATTCGAATGACAGAGTGTCATACGTTTGAAGTCCCGCTGCACGAAGCGATTCATCAACAGGTTTACAATCGTGGCGTGTTAAAACGACTCGCACCAATTCCGGCCTGGTTCAACGAAGGAATCGCTTCCGGGTTTGAATCGAACAGCGACCGTATCAGTGCAGGCCCGACGAAAGTGCATCAGCGTTATGCGAAAATGGCTCAAACGGCCCGGCAACTAACCTGGAGTCAGCTCATCACCGACGATAAAGCTTTTCGGGGAGATGTTCTCGCCGGGGAAGCGTACTGTCACGCCTGGTCAATGCACTGGATTTTGGTTAACAAGCACGCCAAGCAATATACAGAATATGTGAAGCATCTTTCAGAAATAGAACCATTCACCAAACAGGATACCGATGCCCGCCGGGAAGAATTCATTCGCTACTTTGGGGAAGATATCACCGCATTAAAAAAAGAATTTGAGCAGGCGATTCAAATTGCTTATCGCAGGAGAAGAAAGCCAGCCGTAAAAAAAGAACGAGCCGGCTATCTGCACGCACAACGGGCGCTCGCCGATTATGAACTGACTGCGATCAACAGGCGGGATCTGGGCGGTTTACTGGAAGTCGAAGGCCGAATTCGAAACATCAACCCATTTCGCAGTCTTTCGTTTTCGATCGTCGTCATTACCGATGCTGGCGTTTACGCTCAATGGATACTGCCGAATGTTTCCTCGAAACAGGTCGTGCCACTCGCCAAAAAGTATGCCGATAAAATTGCTCCGGGAGGACCACGTGCAGGCTCGTCCAACTCCTTCCGTGTGAAAATCCGTTCCATCTCTCCCGACAGCGAAGAAGCCGCCCGCTGGAAAAGAGGCGAACTCCCGCCCCCCGATGCGGGACGTTAATTGCAATGCCCAATAAAATCCTCTTTTTCATCACTGTTGATCACCTTGCTCCGACCGACCTGGCTTGCTACGCAAATCGAGAGACGCAAACACCATCTCTGGATGCGCTGGTTCTGGATGGCATCGTGTTTGATGAACATTTCTCGCCCGCTACTTTTCCCAATGCCAGCCTGAACGCCTGGCTAACCGGGCAGCCAACGCATCTGCAAAACGAACCGGCGTCCACAGAATTAAAGCCTTCACGAACTAACGATTTGATGGAGACGCTTATCTCAAAAAAGGTCCATGTTTCTAAAATAGAGTATTCGGATAATGATTTCCCAGAACAACTTCATCAGTTTTTCGATGCCGCCCATAAGCAAGACCGCTCTCTGTGCTGGCTGCGACTTTCAACGTCCTGCGATGCGAATGCTCCTGAAAGAGCCACTCAACTGGATGATGTTATTTCAAACCTCCAGAAAAATATCGAAAAGTATTGGGACGCATCAATTATCTGGCTGATCACTTCCGAACAAGGACAATCCCCGAAAGAAGAGTTATCAGAAAATATCTCTGCTCTTTACGCTGAACAACTGCAACAAAGTTTAAGCAGAAAACTGTGGCGACCACTGATCCTTTCGGGCAATTATCTTCCCGAAGATTGCCCGCAAAGAATGCAAACTCTTTCTGTTGCGCAAGAT
>JAJRTM010000667.1 GCA_024278285.1 Planctomycetota bacterium | reverse complement strand
ATTTTGAATGATAGTCAACTCTGGCATTGTGGCTCTGCCGACTGATTCTGCGCACTATATTTCAATGGATAGCATTCAAAGTTAAGTAATCACACTTTACAGGCAGGTCAGCGAGACGGGTGTTCTCTTTATTGATGAAGATCTTGTTTATTAAGTCAATAAAAATGGAAGCTGTCAGCCGACCAGATGCGCATTCGTAATAATCCTTACGATCAAAATAATACACCGGATGAGACTATAGAATGAACTGGAAACAATGCCGCGAAGACTTGTTGGGAAACGAAACATTCGAACTTCCTCCAGAATTCAAACTACCGATGCTGCCACAAGCGGTGAGCGAATTTAATCGTGCGTCTAATGATGAAGATGTCACCATCGACCAACTGGCCCTCATTCTGGAAACAGATAGCGGGTTGACAATCGAAGTTTTGAAAATGGTGAATTCCAGCATTTATGGTTTTCGCTCAAAAATATCTTCCGTTAAGCAAGCGATCAATATGCTGGGGATTTCACGCACGAAAACCTCTGTCTTAACGATGGCTGTGAAGCAGGCGATGTCTGGCTGCCAATCGAAGTTAATCAACCTGAAGCACTTTTGGGCCGCTAACATGGAACGTGCCATTTTTGCCAAGGAGATTGCAACACTGCTCGGGGCAGATGTAGAAATCGCTTACGCCGCCTCAATGCTTCAAGATTTTATGCTACCGGTGCTCACTTCATCCATGTTTGAACAATATACCGATTTCGTCGATCAGAATGAAAAGGATAGAATCATTCTGACAGCCTACGAGCAAAAAAAACTGGGCTGGGATCATGCAGTCGCAGCGGCTCACATTACGCACAAATGGGAATTTCCTGATGACATCATTTGCTCCCTTTATCTGCATCACAAAGGGTTGGCGATTCTAATGGATCCAACCTACGCCAAAACACCTGCCGCCGCCGTTGCACTATCTGCATTGCTCCCCGATGCGATGCAGCAATCTCCCCAGGGATTTAAACAACTGATTCAATTGCAATCGATCTGGAAAAGTTTCGATTTACTTGCCGTCGCCCAGCAGGTTGAAGAACAGTTCTACGAAATGGGAGGAGATCGCGTTCATCACTTGACATTGAAACGCCGAGTCGAAAAATATCAGAAAGACGTCGAGAACGAAGCGGCTATTTGCACTTGAAAAACTTCCTCTATAACCCTGCACGTTTACTGATGATTCGTTTAACGGCAAGCCGAAGGCGACTGTGTAAACAGGTATGATTTACATAGGAACCCTCGGAAAATAACTGTCTGATCTCAATTTGTTATTAACGCCGTACGACTGATTCTGTTTATTGTTGAGTCCATAAAATGCGGCAGGGTTAAAAACTAACGATGAACGAAGTTTTGAATACACGACATTAATTGTACGAACGATACTTAACAACAGAATAAGCCATTTGAGATTCAAGGTAATCAATCCGATGGAGAAAAAACAAACAATCGACTGGAAGAATCTGCTGGATGACAAACTGGAAAATTTGTCGATCTCGATTCTTCCACCAACCTTAAAATTACCTGCACTACCTGTTGCAGTGACTCAGTTTATGCAACGTTCAAAAGATCCTGATGCTTCCTTGAAAGATCTGGCTGATATTATTGAAACCGACAGCGGTTTAACGATCGAGTTGCTGCGTCATTTGAATTCATCTTTTGTTGGACTGCGTCATAAGGCAACATCAGCGCTACGGGCACTCTCTCTTTTAGGACGCCGGCAAAGTACGATGTTTCTGATAACGACCGGAATGGAAGCGGCTGTCCGTTCCCGCAAATCAAAATTGATTAATCAAGCCAGTTTCTGGAATGCCTGTTTGCAGAAAGCATTGTTTGCTCGCGAAGTAGCCAAGTTACTTAACGCCGATGAAGAGATGGCTTTTGCAGGGGCAATGCTTTCCGATTTT
Organism: Planctomycetota bacterium; assembly: GCA_024278285.1. Classification (GTDB taxonomy): domain Bacteria; phylum Planctomycetota; class Planctomycetia; order Planctomycetales; family Planctomycetaceae; genus Rubinisphaera. The sequence continues at coordinate 2,411 of JAJRTM010000667.1, read as the reverse complement.
CTGCTTCCGATTTTAACCAACGATTTGTACGAACATTATTTACAATTTGTGGAGTCCCGTGAAAATCAGCCAGAGTTAATGATTCAGTATGAAAACAAAATTTTTCAGTGGGATCATGCAATCGCAGGAGCCTGCCTGGCTCGCAGGTGGTACTTGCCAAACGAATTAGTCTGTTGCATTTTGATGCACCATCGCGGGCTGCACATGCTGATTGACCCCGTGCTGAAACGAAGTTCAGTAACCGCGGTCGCGATCTCTGCACTGCTTCCTGATCAACTTCGGCAGCACTACACAGGCTTGGAGCAATTGATTTTACTGCAAGGAAAATGGCCTGCTTTCGATCTCGAAGCGATCATTAACCATGTCGATGAAGCTCATGCAGAAATTGGCTCAGGCGTTAAAAACGACTTCCCACTCGCTCGCCGGTGCAAGCCGGTCATTGATCGCTACAAAGAAAAATCCGAAAGCCAATTAAAACCTGAAGCAGTCAGCACCTGAACGAAACAAGCCAGGGGATCAGACGCGAGGAAAGTAGGTCAGACTTTCCAGCCTGATGAATGTGGCTTCTATGATATAGTCTCTGCACAGTGACGAGTTTTTTGTTTAACGGCAAGCCGAAGGCGACTGCGTAAACAGACCTGCTTGGTAGGATGGCGTGCTTGCACCCATCAAATGCGGTCACCATGTCATTAATTTAACACCGGTGAATCCATCACTGGATCAGAACTGTTCTCACTTTTTTCTTTGCGTCGCCGCGTGAAAAACTTTTTTACTTCAGGAAAGCATGAAAATAATGTGCCTGTTTTGATGAATTAGAATTTGGGGACTTTCACTTTTATATCATCGTATTTTGGGTCACGAAATGTATCTATGAAATACATTCCAAACCCCTGTCCTAAATCCCAATTTGCTCGTTGCGCCCAGGGGGTGCCAGGATGTTTCTTTTTCACAATGTTGAATTGCGCCTTCGCTAATTCCAATTGTTTGTTGAGTTCTTTCATATCCACCTTGGTCACTTTTTTCTGTTTCTCATCTGGCTCCAGCATCTTTTTTGTTCTTCTGGCATGCCAGCGATTAGATTTGGGATCCTTCGGTTTAGGTGGATTTTTCAAATGAGAATCAACGGCTAACATAAACTGAAACAGGCGAACTCTGTAGGCCAGGCATTGTGCATAGCAAAGGTCAAAGGCGGCTCGCCAACGCATGGAGTCTTCTTTATCTCGTAAAGATTTAATCGATTCGAGTTTTTTAATCGCTACGCTGAGCATCCCAAATGCACGCAGCGCCTTGCTGGCATTATCAAGACCTTGCGGGCGAAATTTTTCCGGTTCGAAATCGTACCAGATTTCTCTGATTTCCAGTTTTTTATCGACTAATGGATTCATCACCGCAACAACTTCTGCAATAGTTGTGCGGAACTTACTTTTTTTGCGGGCGGTATCGTATTCACGTCGGGAAAGTAACAAAGGCTGATACTGTTTCATTGCCAGGAATTCAAATTTTCGATTCAGGTGCGCTCCCGCTCCGGAAAGATTCTCTTCGTCTCCGGGAAGCATGAAATAAACACCGCCAGATTCACGAGCCAGGCGGACTTGCTCGTAACAGCCGAACCCGCTTGAAAAAGCATCCCAACGACGATGCAATCCATCGAACTGAAGAGCTTCGGGGAAAGCCGTTTCCGGACCACGGCGAACTTGAATCCAATGCGGCAGGTTGTATTTGGGATCTCGCCAAATTTGCCTGGCAAATGGGTAGCCAAAAATTGCTTCACGCCCCATCAAATAGACCGGGCATTTGAACTGCTTCACTTTAGAAATAGCTTCTTCAACATTAACGCCATCGTCACCTGCTTCATCAGAAAGAACAACAATGATTAACTTTCTACGTTGCTTGTTGGTTGATGGGCCGTATTTATCACAGACAGCCATGATTGACTGAAACAGGTTTTCTTCGCCAGAGGTATCGGTAGGGATTTTATCAATTGCTTTTTGGATAGTAGGAATATCCGAGGTTGGCCTAGGAGTTTGTGTGTGGATGCCAGCCCCGTAACTTAAAATGGTTGTCAGCAGCGTGTGATCTTTGGCTTTTAGTTTTTTATCCTGTTTCTGGGCAATTTTCAGTTCTTCATAAACTTTATGAAATTGCTGGCGAATGACTTCCCGGTCATCCTTCATGCTGTCCGATTCATCAAACAACCAAACGACATGCACTTTGTTTTTTCGCATGTGGCGAATCAGTTCCTGGGTCAGCCTGCTCATGGCTGCACCGTAACCTTCGACAACGGCTCCCGCTTCCCCTTTAATTTCCGATTCTCCTAAATCATCTCCCAGCATGTTCGCGCCGGGAAGGTTCACCTGAGAAACATTGACTTGAATTTCCGGTTCGCTGAGTGATTCTGATTGTTCAATTTT
>JAJRTM010000666.1 GCA_024278285.1 Planctomycetota bacterium | reverse complement strand
CTGAACGGGATTGTCTGAGCTACCCGGTCTGACTAAAAAATTAATTCGCGAAAATTCACGTTTATTCGCGGTTCGACATCTTCCAATCAAACAAACCGATTTACGCAGTCGCCTTCGGCTTGCCGTTAAACAATTTTCCTCTTCTTTCGTGGTTCAAATCTTTGTTTGGTTGCGGCTATGCCGCGCTGGGGCTTCCATGTCAATGAAAAGCGTTGGATTGTACAGCACCACGCTTGCGCAACATCGTGTTTATTGTTTCAATTGAGTTCAGAGACGCTCGTGCTGGGGCTTGACCCAGCCTACGAACTGTCATTGGAAAACGACAATGTCCCACTCTGCATAACGCACAATACCGGCGGCTAGCGCCTTGCCGCTTACGATAGATTGAAAAATCAGTTGCCGTGAATGTGGGCTTCGACGTCGCATTGTTGCAAAAACTCATCGAGGTGCGGTTTGACGTCTTCCCATTGTTCGGGATCGATTTTCAGGGTGACGGTGACTACGTCTTCCTCTTCGTCCGCATCATCGACAAGAAAATCGAGATCGGGGGTTAATAACAGATCGGCCAGATCTTTTTGATCGAAGCCGGTGAGTGTTTCGTCGATGCCTGGTAGTTCGATGAGATCGCGCAAGAGGTCTTGCAGTTTTTCCATCTCCCATTTGCCGCCAACTTGTTCGTTGTTGAGGGCGACGTTGAGGGCTTTTTCTCGTTCCAACGAAATGGAAACGACGACGACCGGAACCTCTGTGACTCCTTCCTGCTTCAAGATGGAAAGGCGTTGATGCCCGCCGACGATGTGACCGGTGGTTTCATTCCAGACGAGTGGTTGCACGAGTTCGAATTCCGTTAACGAACGTTTGAGCCGTTCGTATTCAGGCATCCCCGGCTTTAATTCGACACGCGGGTTGTAAGGAGCCGGTTTCAGTTTTTGGATCGGCAATGTTTCGATACGCATTTTTTTTGTGCCTCCAGGCGAGCCGGGCCAGTGATGGCCCTGGTTACTTATCTATACTACTAACGGTAATTTCTTTGCGTGTTGCACAAATTTCGAAGAGGTCCATTTGGTTACGGCTGTCAAAACAAACCAACCGTGCTGGGTTCATGTTGTTGAATTAACTAAATTAGTAAGCGGAAACGTCCAGCGAATTCACCAGGGGGTTAACACCCCCGGCTCGCCCAAAAGTTTTCATTCTTCATCTGATTCAAAACGGTCTGGCATACAGAGCCAATCGGGGGATTGTTCGAAGGTGTCTCGTATTTCCTGCTTTACTTTTGAAAGGATGCGGTAGACGTGGCCTTTGTGATGTCCGAAAACGAGGCCGATTTTTTCCAGAGGCCAGCCTGCATTTTCGCGGAGTGCCAGGATCGCCAGGTTTTTCCATTTGAGTGGTTCTTCGTGAGCATAATGCTCGTGGATGATCTCCCAGAAATCCTCTCCTTCGAGGCGAGGCAGCAGAACTTTCATGTTGTCTTCGCGAATGACTGTCATTCAATCCCCTTACCCTATACGAAATTGTTGCGCGGTTTGATTGTCGCTGGAGTTGTTTGCGACGAAGTAATATGATCGCACTACTAAGGGGTGTTCTTCCAGAGCGGAATGAGTTTTCTCGCTGGTTTGAATGTTTGATAAAGTCGTATGAAGAACTTCATTTGGGTGCCACGGCTCTGTGAGCCGTGTTTTATTTAGGCAGGGAACTTAAAACCATGCTCGAATGTTAACCCGCACGGCTCACAGAGCCGTGGCACTCGGCACAATGTATTCAGGTGATATTTTTGATGAATCTTGAGCGATATCGCAAACAGATGCTGTTCCGTGAATTTGGGGAGCAGGGGCAAATCCGTCTGCGGGGTAGTACGGCGCTGCTGGTTGGTTGCGGAGCGCTGGGGACGGTGATAGCCGATTCGTTGACGCGGGCGGGTATTGGGAAGCTGCGGATTGTGGATCGGGATTTTGTTGATCTTTCCAACTTACAACGGCAGGTTCTTTTTAATGAAGACGATGTGGCGAATCATGAACCGAAAGCGGTTGTGGGTGCCCGGAAGTTGAAGGCGATCAATTCGGAAGTGGAGATCGAGCCGCATGTGGCTGATGTGGATCATCAGAATATTCTGAGTTTGTGTGAAGGTGTTGATCTCATTCTGGATGGGACCGATAATTTTGAGACGCGATTTTTGATTAACGATGCGTCCCTTGAAACGGGCATTCCATGGATCAGTGGCGGTGTTCTTGGTGCGAGTGGTCAGGTGATGACTTTTGCTCCGGGGAAGACGGCTTGTTTGCGATGCTTGATCGATTCGGTCCCGACACAAACAGAAACGTGCGACACGGCTGGAGTGCTTGGTCCCGCGGTGAATATTATTGCATCGCTGCAGGTGATTCGGGCGCTGCAGTTGATTCGAGAGCCGGACCAGCCGGACCGCAGGATGACAGTGGTTGATCTCTGGGATGGGAGTTTTCAACAGATCGATTTAACATCGTTATCGGAAAAAAATGATTGTGCTGCCTGCGGACAGGGAGAGCGAATTTGGTTGCAGGGGAAGCGTGGTTCGCAAACGACTGTTTTGTGTGGTCGCAATGCGGTGCAGATTACGCCAGCGGAAAAGAAGCAGCTTGATTTCGAGCAACTTGCGCAGTCGCTGCAATCTTCGGGTGAGATCAAATGCAATCCGTTTCTGTTCTGGTTTGAGCCGAGAGAGAAGCCGGGGATTGAAATTCATCTTTTCCAAGATGGGCGAGCGATTATCAAAGGGACGGAAGATCTGGCGGAAGCGAAAACGATTTATGCTCGTTATCTTGGTTCGTAACAAACAGCGCGTGCGGTATGCTCAATTAACCGCGGTATTGAGCGAAAAGTTTGAGAATCAAAATAAGCGTCGCTCGATAATAAATCCCTCGGGTTGCTGCGCAACACAGACAACCCTGAACGGGATTGTCTGTGGTACCCGGTTTGTTTGCAACGATGGCAATATATGGGACACTGAATATGGTCTGCACAGCAGACCCTACCCGGCTTAATTTACCGG
>JAJRTM010000665.1 GCA_024278285.1 Planctomycetota bacterium | reverse complement strand
GATAAATAAGGCAGAGCATGAGCAAAATAATTCAAGGGAATTCTCTCAGAAAAAAACAGGGACTCTCTTCTAAACTGCACTTTAGGGGATTATAGATTGAGAGTGACGAGGGTGTCAAAGAGGGTGCGGATATTTTGGGGTTCTGGGGTGTTGGGCAGAGAGGCGATAAATTGTTGGTGCAGCATTTTTCGAGTGATAAAGCGTTTTCGGTCCGCATGAGACGGGCGGCGATCTGGATTGTCCCAGGGGCGATGACTACGGTTGGTCAGTTCCGATTTTTCGACGTCCCAGCAAGTAGGGTACGCTGTGCGTACCACGCGTGTAGAGTAATGTATGCCACAATGGCAATTATCTCCTCTAACGTGAGTCACAATTGGTACGCACAGCGTACCCTACATCGCTGTGTGGCGATGCGATGTTGGAGTTTCCGCTTGCGTTCTGGTTCTGTGTAATACTTTTCACTTGAAATTCTTTCGTGTGGTGCAAAAGTTGTTTACCCGTCTTACGAAAAAAAGACGAATAACACCGGACGATTTCAAGTATTTCAGAAAAACAACCCCCATCAACAAATGGGACTCGCTTGTTTAAGGCCTAGTGTTGCATATTTTCACGGCGGAAATATGCAACTTCAAGAATGATGATCGTCAGATAGAACGCCCCCAGCCAGAGGAATGTTCCCTGGTCCGTTTTCCACAGATGCACAGTCAACAGGCTGACTGTTGTGAGCATTAAAAGAATTCCGAGTAGAATCAGCCAGATGTTGCTGTTGGTGATGGATCGCAGCTTGAAATTGGCAACAGAGACTGCAATTGAAACGAGTAGGAATGTCATGCTCGAAAACGTGGCGATTGTTTCCAGATTTCCCAGAACGGTGAACGCACCAGCCAGGATGGTCAGCGTGACGATTGCAATCCAGGGGACATCGGTGCGGTTGCGAAACGAAAAGGCGTAAGGCATCCGTTTTTCTGTTGCCATTTCCGCCATCATGCGAGAGGCGCCAAACGCGGTTGCATTGATTGCTGAGGAGGTAGCCAACAGCGCTGCCAGATCAATAAGAATTTCTCCCGCGTTTCCCAAGGCAGGCTTTGCAGCTAACGCCAACGCATACTCTTTAGCGGAATTCAATTCATCAGGTGTTAAATTTCCAACCGCAACAATGGACACACCAAAGTAAATTAAAGAGGTAATAATAATCGACCCATAAATCCCACGCGGAATGTTCCGTTCGGGATTTTCTGTTTCCATGATCGCATTGGTAATTAATTGAAACCCCTCAAAGGCAACAAAAATCATCGCGCCGCCAACAAAGACGGATGAAACTCCCTTTTCAAAAACGGGAAGCAGATGATCCTGTTGAACAGAAAATAAACCAGCCACCGCAAACAGGCCAAGCAAAATTACTTTAGTGAAGACAATAATCACTTCGGTCTTTCCACTCGATTTTGCCCCCTGTAGATTGACGAGCATGAAAAAAAGTAAAACTGCTGCGGAAAGAACCATGCGTGCGATGGGAGAACCAGCACTTCCCAGCAAATGTGCCCCATAAGCACCGAAAGTAAAAGCATAAAGTGCGAGAGTGCCGATGTACCCGACAATGACCGTCCAGCCAGCAATCCCTGCAATGTTTGGTTGTTGCGGAAAAGCTCGTTCAAGGTAAGTGAAACTTGCCCCGTCACTATGAAAACCGAGTGCCAGCTTTACATACGAATAGCCAGCCGCGAGCGCAACTAAACTTCCCACCAAAAATGACAACGGGGCCGCGTGTCCCGCAACCCCGACCGCCATTCCCAGCACCGAAAAGATTCCTCCCCCAATCATCCCTCCAATTCCCATGGCGAGTAATTCGGGCAGGTGTAACTTATCGTTTTGTTGTTCTTTTGTCATTAATTTCCTTGAAAATTACGGATTGACAGGAGTCGTTATTTCAAAAGAATTTCTATTGAAACCAGCCGCGACGATAAAACTGCCAGAGAAAACCGCCGGCAATCGCCAGCATCAAAAGTAAAATACCACCATACGCATAATGCCAGGCGAGTTCTGGCATATAACGGAAATTCATCCCATAAATCCCCGTGATTAATCCCAACGGCAAAAAGATTGTAGAGATGATCGTCAACAGTCGCAGTTGGTTGTTCGTTTTGCTCTGCAGATTGATTTGATACTGTTGTTCAATAGCAGCCAGGTGGGCCAATTGCCGACCAATGACGCGCGACGCATGCTCTAAATGCAAAAACGCATCTCGGAAATATTCTTGCAAACCGGTCGTGCTGAACGATTCCGATTCAATCGTCTGCAGCGAACTGACACAATATAATTGATCCTCAAACACTGCTGCCAAGCGAGTTAATTGCCTTTTGAGCGGGAGAACTTTATCAAGAAGTTCGTCGTCGGAAGCATCGTCCAGTAGTTGTTCCAGGCGATCAATGCAGTCACGGGTTTTCAGGGTGAATGCCATATCCTCATCAATCACATGGTCGAGAATTTGATACAAAATGGCAGAAGTATTATCACCATGAAAACGCATCCCATCGCTGTACCGTTCAATAATTTGCAGTAAAGCTGGAATATCAACTTCGCTGATCGTAATAATAATTCGAGGATGGCAAATGATCCATAAAAAGTGACGCTCTTCAGCATCCCAGGTAGCCTTGATGGGGAGCGCAATAAAAAGTGATTCCCCATAAACAGCTAACAACGAAGCGGGCGTCGTATCGAGACATGCTTCAATAGCCAGCGGATGCACTCCGACCGATTCAAGAACAGACTCCAGCGAGGCACGCTCGCGATTTTGTATATCGACCCAACAAGGGGGTGCGTCAGCAGGCGAGCTGTCAATTTCATCCAGATTGCAATGCTTCAGGTACCGCTGCGGCGAAAGCTGAAAAGCCTGCTTCTTCATCATGGTAATCGGACACCTTTATTGGAGGACAACCCCACATGGCTGGCATGTGTGAAGATGAATTATACAAGCAATCATCATTTCGTCCATGATGCTCCAAAGTTGCTGACTCTACCGGATTCTATGTGCCAGTAATTTCAATACTTTTGCTTATTGGCCTTCAGCCAAAAAAAAGTAAAGTCCGACAGTAATTACTTGCTCAAGACGAAGCGGTTATTGATCACTCAAGCCGGCTGCACAGAGAATCCGGTAGAGTCAGAAAAGTTCAACGGCAATTTTCCTGGATCGCATCCAGCGTGTTCTGCATATCTTCGGGCAGCGGGGAGACAAATTCCATCCGTTTTCCTGTGACGGGGTGATCGATGCAAAGTCTGTGTGCATGTAATGCCTGCCGGGAAATTAACAGGCGGTCTCCCTCGAAATGTTCTTTGCTTTCAATTAGGCTGCTTAACATCAATTTCGCATGCCCGCCATAAAGACGATCTGCGACAATCGGAAATTTAATGTGTTGCATATGCACACGAAGCTGGTGGGTTCGCCCGGTTTTTGGAAGCAGTTTCAGATAAGTGAAACCGCGAAAACGCTCCAGCACTTCATAATAAGTGCTCGCGTAGCGAGCTTCCGGATCTTCGCTGCACACGACCATTCGTTCCCGAATTCTGACATGCGGCCGAATGTAGGTTTCGATATAATCGCTGTCGAAATTGATCTCTCCGCAGGCGATCGCCCGGTACTCTTTTTCAACCGTCCGGTTTTCAAACTGCTTACTCAATTTTTCATGGACAGCATTATTTCGAGCGATCACGATCACGCCGGTCGTATCACGATCTAACCGATGCACGATGCCGGGACGATGTTCGCCACCTGTTTTGCTTAGCGTTGCAAAATGATGAACCAACGCATTAGCCAATGTGCCGGAATAATTCGCCTTGCCGGGATGCACGATTAAGTTCGCCGGTTTATCGACAACTGCTAAATGTTCATCTTCGTAGATGAAATTCAAATCGATCGCGGTCGGGACAATTTCTGTCGGCTGGTGATCCGGATATTGCCCGGAAATCAGATCCCCTCTCCGTAACCGATGCGAAGGCTTCACCGTCTGCCCGTTTACTTGCACAAGCCCTGCTGAAACGCTTCGCTGCCATTGTGAACGGGAATGCTCTGCAAATTCAGCGACCAGCCAGCGATCAACACGCAGATCGACCTGCTCCTCAGAAACTGTTCCCTGGAACGAATTCCCCTGTTGTACAGAAGTTTTTTCCGATTCGGTCATTTGCTGCCAGATTCCGGTTTCTTTGCTTCCGGCTTAGGTGTTTCCACTTTTTTGACTTCCGGCTTTGCCTCTTCTTTTTTTACCGGAGCAGGTTTTTTTTCCTCTGCCTTGGGAGGAGTGTCAGCCGTTTTCTTGGTGGCAGGTTTCTCCGTTTTCGGTTTCTCAGTAGCAGGTTTCTCAGTAGCAGGTTTCTCGGTCTTTGGTTTTTCAGTAGCCGGTTTTTTCTCGGCGTCTGGTTTTTTGGGAGTCTCTGTTTTTTTATCTTTACCTGTTTGGGGGAATGCGGGAGCGGTTGGGACACTCAGCTTTGGTCCTGATTTGCCAGCATCTTTAGACGATGAATCCTTTCCCGCTTCCTTGGCAGGCATTTCTTCTTGAGGGAGTTTTTCGCCAGGCTTAGCATCCGGGATTACTGGAGGAAAATTGAGTCCTGGAAACTGGCTCTGTAAATCTTTGGGAAGATCAATATCTTTCGGTTCTGGTTTCTGTTCTGCAAACCAGGCGTAAAATTCCTGCGTCGATTTATCTTCCAGATCTTCAATCCGTTGTTCCACCACCACTTT
>JAJRTM010000664.1 GCA_024278285.1 Planctomycetota bacterium | reverse complement strand
AAACCAGGCTCCCCAGACGAAGAACTGGATGAACATCATGATCGAAAGTTTGGTGACAATCCCTTCGCCAGCCGTTTGTGTTGATGAACTCATGTTGGATGTCTCTTTCTGTCGGGGCAGTCAATATCTGAGGGAAACTGTATTGGAAGTGTTTATCGGAAGGCTCCAATGTATTCTTCCCGGCGGTCAATGTCCAGAGTCTGCCGATTTGATTTCCGATTGAGACTCGAAACCCTGCTGCATTTGGTCGCACCTGCGAATTGGGTGGCGTTTTGAACTCGCAACAACGAAACAGATTGATTATCTTTGCGAAAAGAAAAGATCGATACCAAGCAGGTAACAGGCGAGCCGGGGGTGTGAACACCGGGGTGAGCCTTGATTCTTGTTGGAGACCGAATATTCTCAGGCAGAGTAACCAGGGGGTTAACACCCCCGGCTCGCCTGCATCATTCCGCTTACGGCATAACTTATCATACATTCAATTAAAGGTTTCACCATGCACCATCGCATCTACAATTTTTCAGCCGGTCCGGCGACTCTTCCTGTTGAGGTTCTTGAAGAGGCGGCTCGCAATATGCTTTCTCTGGGCGATACCGGCATCGGCATCCTCGAACATTCGCATCGAGGCAAAGCGTTTGTCGAAGTGGCTGAGCAGACCGAAGCGGATTGCAGAAAGCTGGCGAATATTTCCGATGATTACGCCGTGCTGTTTTTGCAAGGAGGGGCATCGACACAGTTTGGTATGATTCCGATGAATCTGCTCCCCGAAGGAAAAACGGCTGATTACCTGGTGACCGGTTCCTGGTCGAAAAAAGCGATTAAGGAAGCGAAAATCCTTGGTAACGCCAACGTCGCTTCCAGCAGTGAGGATCGCAACTTCTGCTACATTCCGAAAGAGCACAGTTTCAGTGATTCGCCTGCTTATGTGCACATGACCTCTAACAACACAATCTTCGGCACACAATTTTCCGCAGAGCCTGAAGTTCCCGCTGGTTCGCCGCTTATTTGCGATGCGAGCAGCGAAATTTTTTCGCGTCCGATTGATATCAACAAGTACGGCATCGTTTACGCCGGGGCTCAGAAAAATCTTGGGCCCAGCGGGATGGCGTTGGTCATCATCCGCAAAGATTTGATCGAGCAGGGGCCGGACACGCTCCCTTCGATGCTGCAATATCGCATCCACGAAAAAGCAGGTTCAATGTACAACACCCCGCCCATATTCGGGATTTACATGATGGGACTGGTCTTCAAATGGATTTTGAAACAGGGCGGCCTGGAAGGGATCGGCAAGCACAACGAAAAGAAAGTCGCACCGCTTTACAACTTCCTCGATAACAGCTCGCTGTTCAAAGCAGTCGCAGATACAGACAGCCGATCGCAGATGAATGTCACTTTTGTGACGGGCGATGCAGACCTGGATGCAAAGTTCATTGCAGAATCGAAAGCAGAAGGTTTTGACGGTCTCAAAGGACACCGCAGCGTCGGCGGTATGAGAGCCAGTATCTACAACGCCTTCCCTACAGAGGGGATCAACGATTTAGTCCGCTTCATGCAAAACTTCGAAGCACAAAACGGTTGATGCGGAATGGTTTAAGTGAAGCGAATTCAGACCGGGTAGGGTGCGTCGTGACGCACCTTTTTCACCACATGAACAGGCTGGTGCGTCACGACTCACCCTACGATAAACCGGGAACTTTTTCGGGACTATTCCAAAGGAGGACCCTCAATGAATGTAACAACAGAACGACTTGTCGTAGCCTTATTTGTCACTTTGTTTTTAACGCCGCTGGTTGCGCACGCTCAGCCAGCATCAATATCGGCTACAACTGCAATTGTCGGTAATGGTATGCACGACGATACAGCAGGCATCCAGGCGTTGCTGGACTCACGGCGTACGCTGGTCTATCTGCCATCGCCACCAAAGCACTATCTCATCAGCAAGCCGCTGAGGATTTATTCGGACCAGACGTTTCAACTCGACCGCTCCACTGTCATCCGCCTCAGTCGTGACAGTGATTGCTTGATGATTACCAATTCCGATCATGATCGCGGCAACAAGAATATCGTGCTGGTTGGTGGCGTGTGGGATATGAATAATCTGGGGCAGTCACTCACTGATTATCAGAAGGATCGCAATTGGAAGAAGGCGTATGACCCCAAACGTTATCTTGGCGTACTGATGCGATTCAACCGTGTCAAGCGACTCGTACTTCGCAATCTCACACTGAAAGATCCAGTGACATTCAGCACGCAACTCGGTAATCTCGATCAATTCACCATCGAGGATATCACGTTTGACTATAATCTCAAACGGACCAATATGGATGGCATCCATATCCACGGCAATTCGCGTCATGGTCGCATTACGAATCTTAAAGGGACAACCAACGACGACATGGTCGCCCTGAATGCCGACGACGGGGGCATCTTCGAAATGAGCCGCGGCCCCATTGAAGATATCGCCGTAGATGGCCTTTGGGGAAAGGACGGATACACTGCCGTTCGCCTGCTCTCGGCCGGTTCACCTATCCGACGCATCCGGCTAGCAAATATCTTCGGCACTTTCCGCTACAACGTTGTCTCTTTCACTAACCATAATGTCCATCCCGGCAGTAAGAGCACTTTCTGAAAACATCTCAATTCGCGGCCTCTTTTGTGCGAAAAGTGGAAAAGGTATGAAGTATGATCCAGCCAAACCGGGTCGTTCGGTGTACTCACTGATCTGGATTGATGCCCCCGCCGTGGTGAACGGGTTGACGATAGCCGAACTGCACCGCACCGAATCGGTTTGGCCAGCCGCAACCATTTTTGTTGAATCGGGCGCGATTGTGAAAAGCCTGCAACTGACCCAGGCCACTATCCTGAATCGTACCCCGGGTCCGCTGGATCTTCTGGTCAATCGCGGCACCATTACACATTTGAGCCTGAGCCAAGTACGGGTAGAAACCCCCACAGGCCCGGCTCGCGGAGCAGTTGTTCGTAACAGCGGGAAAATAGAGGACCAGAACTTCCAACAACTCTCAGCCGTGAACAGTGCAATAGAAATCATGGAAAAACTGAACAAGCCATGAAAACGTCGCCGGTGGCCACTGCTGGCTTGCCCAGCAGTGTGGTCGCGGAGGCAGTTTTTTCGTGTTACAACAGAAACGGGTAGCACAGACAATCCCGCTGCGGGTTGTCTGTGTTGCGTAGCAATCCGAGGGATTTAATTTCAGGCCATGCTTGCTTTGAGTCTCAATCTTTCATTCAATACCTCGGGTGCCTGGCGGCACTCAGGCGACCCTGAACGGGTTGACTGAGGTACCCTGTACCTGACTCACCATTTTTATCGGGAGAACCCACTTTTGAACTCAACAACTCTTTCATGACATCAGGTTAATTTATTAACCGGGGGAGGCGTAGCCGTAAGAGGCATTTGGGAAAGGGTGATTTGTAATCAAAGCGTTAATGATTAAGAAAGTTTTCCCACAGACCTCTTGCTGACTTCGTCAGCCCAGATTGCAAAAGCAATCTGGGCCACCCGCGATTCAATTTCTCAATCAGAAAAATGTATTCCTATGGTTAAATTCCTGGCTCAGCGATATTTTCATGCCTGTCTGATTGGGTTTGCCCTCTTTTTGAATGTTCTCTTTTTTCCATTGCTGGACGCGGGCGAAAATAATCTTCATTCTTATCGGATCCATATCGACCAGGGACATCCGTGGCGACCACCATTTGGGCTGAAGCGAGTCGGTTCACCAACGATGGCGTGGATCGAACAAATGGCCACGGGAGAGACTCCGAAGATTGAGCTTTGGCTCTCTTCTCAAGTCGCAGGTCGGGAAACGGAGCGTAAAAAAGTGGAGTTTGCAAAGGGGGCAACTCGTTCTGTTCGTATCATGATTGGCGATAACGTTGAGCAGGTACTGCTGCTGCAAACATCAGATGATCAATCGCAGGCTACTCAGCTGGCTGAAAAAAAAATACACCGAAAGGATCTGGAAGCCGATGCAGAGGCAAAAGCCACGGTCGTTACGAATCCGGTAGACCTGGGAGTTATTTTCCCTCCCTCCAATGAACTCCTCTTGGGGCCGGGGCAGTCCGCGCAGGTCGATGTTGCTGTTCTCTCTCGAGCAGATAAAAAACGGACCGTCAATCTTGCGATATGGTTTGACAGCAATCCAGCTTTGAAGCAAAAACGTAAAATTGTCTTAAATCCCGGTCAACGTCACGAACTGATTTTCGAAAAACTGAAGAGCCCCGCAAAAGGAAAAAGGACGATCTTAAATGTTGCAATAATGGGAGAAGAGGGGGAGACATTGTGGCAAAAAAAAATTCCTGCAATCTTGGTCCAGCAGTCACCTTCATGGCCTCGCTTTGGAGCAACGCAGACTATTCTCCGGTACGACTCTCCCATCTCTGTGCGAGACCCGGCAACGGGGGAGTTTTCAGAAATAGCTTATCAGGATGCCTGGAAGCCGGAGCTTCAGGATGTTGTCGTTTCTTTACCAACGGGAGCTCGATTCGTGTTTTGGAGAGGAGCCAGTTACATTCCTTTCTGGATTGGCACACATAATACCGGCTTATGCTACGAATGGGCAGAAAGGTTGCCGCCCCGTCCGAAAAATGCAGTCGATTGTGTTGAACCGCTGATGGACAAAGAGCTGCGTCACGGTCGCATAAAAATTGTTGAATCAACACCATCTCGTGTCCATGTGCGTTGGACTTATCAGTCAACAGACCTGCTCTATAACATCTGGGGTGATTCTGCAGTCGAAGACTATTACTTCTATCCGGACGGGTTTGGAACGCGAGTGGTCAACCTGAAACGAGATCCGAATTCCCAGTACGAACTGAGTGAATTTATTATATTGACCGCTGCTGAGACGTACCCGTTAAATGTTCTGCCACGAAACACAATTGATGCGATATTTCTTGACGGAAAAAAACGGGAATTCAAGTTTCCCGGGGACTCCTCACCAAAAACAAAGTCTCTCACCACACGAAACCAGTCGGCAATCTATCGCGTGCGGATACACAAACAGGAGACAGCCAGTGCCATTTATTTTTCTCCTCATGAAACGGCATTTCCGTCAGTTGTTTTTAATCCATTTTATGATGAGGGAGAACTTGTTACGCCTGCTTATTGGGGAAGCCACTGGCCGTTGGCAAGAGGAAATGCAACAGGTAATAAAATTGATGAGCGTGTTCACATCACCCCCTGTCACAACAGTTTGATGAGTTGGGCTGATAAACGCCCCCGACCATTAAGTAGTGGAATAGTCAGAACGGTCGATTCGCTGGGACAGTCACGGGAGATGATCATGGAACGTTGGGCGTGGCTCATTGGCATGACTGACGCTGATGATGCCAGGCTTGTTCAATGGGCACAAAGTTATGCAAATCCACCATCTCTTGAAGTGACAGGAGCGTCGATTGAACTGAATGCCTATGCCATGCAGCGGCGGGCAATTCGGTTGAAAATAGACCAGCCAATCGTCTCAATCACCATCAAGCCAACGGGCATCTGCATCAATCCAGTTTTTGAACTTCTCAATGCTCCCGAAAAATTGTTACATGTCACATTGGACAATAAGACCCTTGCCCAAAGACGCTACGCCTGGGACGGTCATACATTCTGGCTACAGGCTGATATCGACTCTCCTGCCAAACTTGCCTTGAAGTTCCAAACAAAGTGAGAGAATTGAGGGGCACTCTACGCCGTGAAGTGAAAATTGGCTTGCAGTGATATAAGTCTTGATGCGACAGAGGGTTTCGCTTTATAAAACGACTAACGGGTAGCACAGACAATCCCGTTCAGGGTTGTCTGTGTTGCGTAGCAACCCGAGGAATTTAATTTCGACAATGCTTAAAACCTCGGGTGCGTGGCGGCACTCAGGCAACCCTGAACGGGTTGACTGAGGTACCCGGTTACAATTTCAGGCATTCACCGGATCGACTTCACCTTGTGAGGTTTGGGCAAGATTATTGTCGGTTTCATTTGGCTGAGAAAATTCAAGCTGCTCCCGCCCAACTTCCATAGAGACTTTAATATATGGCTCATTTGTTACCGGGTTCACAGGAAGCTGTTCAGCCGCAATTTCTAATAATCTCATCTGATTGATTAAGATTTCACCAAAAGCATCGGCGACCCCTTTTGCAATTTTTTCATCTTGCTGAGCAAGACTGGCAAGGTGAGATAACTCCCGATGTATTGTAAAAGAGAGTCGTTTGATTCTATCGAACGCTGTTGCATTTCTATTCGTAAATTGTAGAGTAACTTCACAATCTACTGCCTTTGCGTAGGCACGAATTTCTTCTATGCAAATGGCATCATCAAGACCATTTTCAAGTTTGGATATTTTTGCCTGCTTGCATCCCAGCACGCCCGCAATATCCGATTGAGTCACTCCCTTTTCATTTCGCATAGTACCTAAAAGATTCACGAGTTGGCGATTCTCAATTTGCTTCTGCAAATCGTCAGCAAATTGTGGATCATCATCGCCCAAAATATCGCGAGTCAAATCAACGGCATTTGCATATCTTTTGTTCTTTTCTTTACTACTCATTCTTATCCCCTTCGTCAGACTGTTTCCGATCATGCAGAAGTCGGTTAACGAACTGTTTACAAGTTTCGATATCCCTTTTCTGGTCGTCTTTGCCGCTGATTAAAATCAAGTACAACGTTTCTGTTTCTTCATCCGGGTATGCGTATAAGCGAGTTTCCTTTTTGTGTGCGCCCGGTCCATTCTGATCAAATGCTTTGATGCCAAGCGGCTCGTGATGGAGAAATCCACGTTCAATTCGTTGAGGTTTTAAGCCAGAGTTTAATGCGTTCAAATAGGAGTCCGAATTACTGATCGCATTCAGAGACTCAATCCGGTGGGCTTTGGCAAACTTCTTAAATGAACGGAGGAAACCATCAATAGATTCTATCTCCCACACAGTATTATTCCTCCATGGAATTATGTCGACTGATTCACTTCTTCGTAATCACCATGTTATTCCGCTCAGGAATATAAATCAAGTAATGATTGTCAGATATGACTGCAAAATTTTGTTTTAGAAAAGAGCTGACTTTGTAAATCCTACAATCGATACACAAGTAGGAAAAGTTGGGCTGCTTTGGACCGGGTAGCACAGACAATCCCGTTTAGGGTTGTCTGTGTTGCGTAGCAATCCAAGGAATTTAATTTCAGGCCATGCTTGTTTTGGGTCTCAATCCTTCTTCAGGATGACGCCAACGACTTCTGTTTCGTAATCGGTGTATGTGCGGTAGGTGCCGCGATACCAGAGTAGCATTGTCTGTTTCTTATTCCATTTTGGTACGATGGGGCGCAAGTTATCGACTGCCGAATTGCTGGTGATGGCGGTCCATCGGAAATTTTTTCCGCCGTCGTTGGTAACACCTTGAAATATTTCGTAATGCCGTTTGCTGTCTGCATTGCTGATCAGGGCTTTGCCTGTTATCGGGTCTGCATCGGTGGAGATAAAAACCTGATTCAAATCATCGGGGTTCAGGCAGATGTTGCCGGTGTAATCGTATTCGACAGGATAAAGACGGGTTCCCGCATGGGCGATTTCCTGGTCGTTCCACTTTT
>JAJRTM010000663.1 GCA_024278285.1 Planctomycetota bacterium | reverse complement strand
CAACAGGTCGAAATTTAAATTGGGACTCTTGTGTAAAGCTTACCTGTTTACGCAGTCGCCTTTGGCTTGCCGTTAAACAAATTAACAGCAACCGTGTTTCTACAGCGACCGTGTTAAGGATAAAGTAAAAGTCGAATTTATGTCATCGAGTGAAAAAACAGAGGGATTGGTCATTCGGCAGGCGGATTTTAGTGAAACGAGCCGAGTCGTTACATTTTTTACACGCGATTTTGGTAAAATATCAGTTATGGCGAAGGGAGCGAAGCGCCTCAAGGGGTCTTTTGAGGCTGCTATTGACCTGTTGACGCAATGTCAGATAGTTTTCCTTCATAAATCTACTTCCAGTCTCGATATTCTCACTGAAGCCAGGCTTGTCAAACGGTTCCGTTTCCAGTCGCGTGATATGAACGTGCACTATGGCGGAATGTACGTGGCGGAACTGCTTCAATTGTTTTCCGAGGAATTTGACCCGTATCCCCACTGGTATGAAGCGGCTATTCAAACGTTGAATGCCCTTGAAACCTGTGAGGATTTTCGCCTGCCTGTGTTGCGATTCGAATTGCAAACCTTGCAGATGTTGGGGTTATTGCCGGAATTTGAGCAATGTCAGTGCGGGCGTTCTGTACAGAATGACCGTGAAAACTGGTCTTTGTGGATTCAGCAGGGAGTTTTACTTTGTTCGCAATGTCGGCAATCGGAACAAGCTTCTCGTGTTTTGACGGGGCAGTTTTTGATGCTGTTGCGCAGACTGGTTGAGACTCCTTTAGAGACCCCGTTTACTGAAACCATTACCCCCGGACAATATAAATCACTTCGCCATTTGATGACTGCGCTCATTTCGCAGGTTTCGGATCGGCGACCTACCATGTTGGGCTATCTTCAATTCTGAGAATTGCGTTATTATCCCGACGAAAATAATCAAAACCTCCCTTCTTTGCGGCACCGTTCTGCGTGTGGCAACCACTTAATTCCACGGTTCTCTCATTCCCCCCGAGAGATCAAGGAAAATAATATGAAACGAATAAACATGCGGATTTCCGCTGACAATAAGAGCTGGCGAAAAGTCGGGCTGACCGGCTGGCTGCTTTGCTGCGCTGTAGGATGCCAGGGGCTTTTGCATCGAAAAGATGCGACTGCTTTACACGATCCCTTCAGCCGGGAGGCACAAACAGCTTCTATCGATAACGTCAAAGGGCCGATGGAACGAGTGCTGCAAACAGGGCATCCTTCGAACAGCTTGCGAGCAAAAGACGTCCAGAATTTCAGCGAATTCAATGCAGCAAAACGGCTTTACGACGAAAGTAACTTTGCTGCTGCGGAACAGAAATTCAAAAAAATTGCAGATGATCACAAGCTGGATGATTCTGGCTTTATCCGTAAGCGAAGGTGGAAAGATTTATTCAAAGCACGCAGCGAACTTAAAGCCAGCTACAGCGATTCACCACTACGAGAAGATTCTTTGTTCATGCTCGCAGAAACTCAATACAAGCAGGACGAATTACCTGCTGCAGAAACGAATTATTTGTTGCTGTTAAAAGAATTCCCAAACACCAGGCATATGGATAAATCTACAAAACGACTGTTCGATATCGCGATGATCTGGATGGATTTCAAGGTGGCGAAATCGAGTGATGTTGAACTGGCAGCTTATTCGGATCATGGTCGGGCATCGAAACCGAAAGTTGTTTCAGGTAATGATTACAAAAAACATTCATTTTTCAATTTCAGCGATAAAAAACGCCCGCTGACAGATACCGAAGGGCGAGCGCTCGAAGCACTCAAGGCGATCTGGCTGAATGATCCCACAGGAAAATTAGCTGACGATGCTTTGATGTTTACCGCCAGTCATCAACTGCGCACCGGACGTTACTCCGAGGCGGCTGAAACGTACCGCCTGCTTCGCGAAGAATTCCCGCAAAGCCCGCACGCCAAAGATGCGTATGTGCTGGGAGCGTATGTCAGCCAGGCTTCGTACCAGGGAGCCTCCTACGATGGAAAAAGTTTAACCGAATCGCGTCAACTGCAACTGATGGCGATGAACCTTTTCCCCAATGCCACTGTTGAAGAGAAAAAACGTTTGCAACAAGGGTTGCAAGATATCGATGATAAAACGGTGGCTCGCAATTTCAATCGTGCGATTTTCTGGTTGCGTAAAGGTCGATTTGAAGCCGTCGAAATGACCTGCTACCATATTATCAATACGTACCCCAACTCAAAATATGCAGGAAAAGCACGCGGCTTGTTGGCTAAACTTCCTGAATATCGCAAGAAAAACCCATTAGTGCTTGCGTTGGAAGGTGTCGATGCAGATTCGATTGAATCGCTTGACGAACTGCCGCCACCCAGCCCGATGCAAACTCCTTCTGCCCCACCAAAAATCCAGAGCCTGACTCCAGAGACACCTGATAACAAACAACAAGCACCGAAAAAAGAAGGTGGGTTCAGAATGCCCAGACTGAAACCAATTCCAGTTCCCAATTTGTTACCACGCTGGTCGAAAGATCCCAAAGAAGAGTTTGTGCCCAAGCCATTACCAACTTCGCCACAAAAAGATACTTCTGAACCTGGTCGTGTGAAATTAACACTGGGAGGAGAGTAGATAGGCGTTAGAGATTAGGCGTTGGGCGTTAGGAAAAAAGTAGGTTAGGCTTTCCAGCCTGACATGTTACGCATTACCGGCGCGGCTTGTCTGCTATTGTTGGAAGGGAAAAATAATGGTCGGACAACTCAAAACATCGACTAGCAGTTTACAATCGAGAACGGTTTTCTTTCTCTGTTTGTTTACGTTATTGTGCGCGCATAGTGGCTGTGGATACATGGTCGGTGGCACGTACGATCCGGAGATTCGCACGGTGCATGTGCCGATTTTCACTTCCGATTTATCTCGTCGTCATGTGAATATCGAATTGACAGAAGCGGTTCAAAAAGAAATCCAGTCTCGCACGCCGTTTCGTCTTTCCAGTTCAGACCGTGCAGATACCCGGCTGACCGGCAAGCTGATCGAAATTCGTAAAGATGTATTAGGCGAAACTCGTTTTGATGATGCTCGTCAGTTGCAGCTTTCTTTTGCAGTAGAAATTCTCTGGGAAGATTTGCGTGGCAGAAATTTGATTGCACAAAGTTCGGTCCCGATCGATCAAAAAACGCATCAACTTCTTTCGCAGGCAAATTTCGCTCCTGAAATTGGTCAGTCTTACGCAACCGCCAAGCAGGAAGCAATTACGCAGTTGGCACGCAGGATAGTAGACAAAATGGAAACACCTTGGTAGATTCCAGAAGCTAATTCTAGTTCTGGGATCTGATTATGTTTGAAACTCAATTTACAAATCTCGACTGGGTGATCGTCGTCGTTTATCTGGTCGGGACCGGTTTGCTTGGCATGTATGTCAACAAGCACGTGCATAATGCTTCCGACTACCTGGTGGGTGGGCGTGGGGCAGGGACCGCATTAAGTATTGCCAGCTTCATCGGGACTGGTCTCGGGCTGGTCACGTTGATGTATGCTTCGATGGATGGCTTTACCAAAGGGTTCAGCTATCTGGTTGTCCCGCTCATTGCATTTATCGTCTACCTGTTTCTCGGCACAAGCGGCTTTGCAATCAAACGCTTGCGGGAAATGAAACTGACGACGCTGCCCGAATATTTCGAAAAGCGATTCAGTCGGCAAACAAGAATTACCTCCGGCTTAATCGCGGTACTGGCAGGCGTGCTTAACATGGGTCTGTTCCCGAAAATGGGAGCGACTTTCATCACTTATGCTACCGGCTTTGGCGGCGAAGATGCAGAACTGACCGTGAATCTTATCACCACTTTACTGATCGTGATGGTGCTGGTTTACACGGTGATGGGAGGAATGGTCGCGGTTCTGGTGACCGATTACATTCAGTTTGTGGTACTCAGTTTAGGGCTGGGGCTGGGACTCTGGTATTGTTTTACCGATTTGGATAACAATCTGGGCTGGGCGAACATGGTTTCCACCTGGCAAAATTCAAAGGGGGAAGCCGCGTTTAATCCCGTCCATGCAGACAGCTACGGCTGGACGTATTTTATTTGGCAAATTGTGATTGTCTTCACAGCCGGGATTTGCTGGGCTCCAGAAGCAACCCGCGCCTTAACCACGCAAGATAGTGCAACAACAAAGCGAACCTTCCTGTTCGGTGCCCCCGGTTTTTTTGTGCGCATGGCGATACCCGCCGTCTGGGGAATTGCTGCTTATACCTACGTTTTTCATCACCCCGAATTACACGACTATTTTCTGGGTGAAAATGCAGTCGGGCATGCTTCCCAGGCGATGCCGCTACTTTTGGGGAAAATTATTCCGACCGGTTTACTCGGCTTACTGGTCGCGGGATTGCTCGCAGCGTTTATGTCTACCCACGACAGTTATCTACTTTCCTGGGCATCAATTATCTCGCAAGATATTATTGCTCCATTAAAAGGTGTCGATAAACTGACCGATCAGCAAAGCATTCTTTACACAAGAATTTCCGTTGTGTTGATCGGGATATTTCTACTTGTCTGGGGAATCTGGTATGAACTGCCGGAGTCCGTCTGGACGTATATGAGCATCACCGGCATGGTCTATTTAAGTGGTTCTGCAACGGCGCTCATTGGTGGTATGTATTGGAAGCGGGCTTCAACGCGCGGCGCTTTATGGGCGATGTACGGCGGCTTACTCGCGATATCCGGCTTGTATGTTGAACCGATTCAAAAGTGGTACGAAGTCGAGTACGGTGCATCGATCACGTACTGGTTCAACGGTCCTTCGTTGACGTTGACTATTTTTGGTATCTGCATCTTGCTCTTTATAGCAGGTTCGCTCATGTTTCCTGATCGCGAGCAAATATTCATTGCGATGGAGGATGAATAATGATACTTGCATCTGCCTGGATAAAATTCTGGGAAACAGTTTTAATCATCGGCTTTGGCAGCTTCGCCATTTTGGTACTGATCGTCATTCCGCTGGGAGCGCGCGATGTATTGCGTCTGTTCAAAAAGCTGGACGCCGCCTCTAAGCAAGATGAAGAAGATTCACAAGATTGATCTCAGAATGCAAGCACGCCCTTCTCTCTTTTTATCCACCCCCCATCTTTAACTCGTGGAGACTTGGTCTTCTGCAGTCCCCCAGATGCCGAGTATTATCATTGCAATCTGGCTGAGTACGAACAGCGAGAGGTAAAACAAGACTCCTTCGGTGAACCCGTAAGCATGTAGTCCGACACCAAGTTCGTTAACGCCGAACCAACTCCAGGCAGTTGTGATGTTTCCTCCCACAGCCAGCATGGCCAGCCCGCGAGTTTTTACCATTTTATCCCAGCGGGCATGCAGAACCAGCGCGACCCAAAGGACAATAATGAGCGCCCCGTTTTCTTTCGGATCCCATCCCCAAAAACGTCCCCAGGAATCATCGGCCCATAATCCACCCAGAACGGTTCCAACAAAACTGAACCATAACGCAAAGCAAAGCGTGCCGTAGATCATTCGATCAAAGGATTTCTCCATTGATTGAGACATTCGAAACGGAGATTTCCCGTAAAGTAGATAAACAGGAATGGCTACAATAAGCATGGGAATTATTTTTCGAATCACACGTGGAACCTGATCAATCCCTTCTATGCCCACAGCCACTCCAACGGCAGCTGCAACAACAAACAGGGCAATCGGATTTTTTCTGCTGATGTAAATCAAACCCAAAATCCCTGCAATAAACGTCGCCGCGTAACCGAGCGTGATACATACAACATGGGTACTGAGCCAAAACTGTGTATCAAGCACGGCTTGCAGAACAACAAAGGTATCTCCATCGCCAGCCAGTCCGTGAGCGATCCAAAGTGAAGCAAACCCGGCTGCTGTCGCCAGGACGATGCCAATTCCTCGTTTGAAGATCAGTTCCAGAATTAAGCCACACAACACGCCGGCCCATCCAATGAAGACCGCTGACGAATACAGATTCGTTACCGGAGGCCGCCCGGATATTTCAATCCTCGCCCAAAGTGCCCAGCTATGAACACAGAATGTCAACACGATCAGCACCAACGCACTGCGGTTTAACACGTTCATTGCAGAAGGTAATAACCAGCCAAATATCGCCAGCACAAACGCGAATAGATATAAAAATGCAGGCCAAAACAACGGCGAGAATTTATTGAACCTGGCTTCGAAT
>JAJRTM010000662.1 GCA_024278285.1 Planctomycetota bacterium | reverse complement strand
GCGACATCCCCAACTCCTATTTGGGTTTCCAGAGGGTATCGAACGGCACAACAATTGCAGTTCGGCTAGTCGCCTTATAAAGCGAAACCCTCTGTCGCATCAAGACTTATATCATTTCAAACCAATTTTCACTTCACGGCGCCGGGTGCCACTGGCATAGCCAGTGGCACCCGGCGCAAACCCCAATGTGCACCCCAGATTCGGTCATTGCTTTTATTTCAGTAGAACTGAGTGGACAAGATGTGTAGAATGCGACTATGAGTGAAGGTTTACATTATCAAAATGCTCCAATCACAGAAGCAATGATTGATTTACGTGTTGCTCCACAAAAGGAGTTGTCGCTTGGTGAATTATCGCAATTGCATTCTGCTGTAAAAAATTCCTATCCGAAATGCGACCCGCTTTTCAAGCAGTCAAGTCATTTTGAAGTATTACCAGGAGGGAAAACTACTTCTTCTACAGGAAATGAACCAACTGGATTTAAGCTAGTAAGTCAAGACAGGAAATATATTTGTCAGGCTCGTTTGAATGGATTTACCTTTAGTCGACTTGCTCCTTATGAGAACTGGCGATCATTCCAAAGGGAAGCACAGCATTTATGGAATTTATATTGTGATGTTACGCAAACAAAAAGTATTTCTCGTATTGCCGTTAGATATGTTAATCGATTTGATCTACCTTGTCGTTCCGACGAGAATGGAGTGGACTTAAGTGATTATTTTCGAACATCCCCCGAAATTTCTGAAGACCTCCCGCAGCAATTGTCTGGATTCTTCATGCAATTGCAACTTCCCCAAAAAGACGTAAAAGGGCATGTTTTAATTAACCAAACAATTGTACCCCCGGTTCGTGATGAGGTCGTTTCTGTCATTCTTGATATCGACCTCTTTCGTGACATCGACTTACCAGAGACAGAAGAGGAGCTATGGAGTATTCTTGAAATGCTTCATGCCCAAAAGAACATTATTTTTGAAGCTTGTATCACTGATCTTACAAGGAAACTGATTCATTAATGCCTATCATAATCTCACCGCCACCAGAAGTAGCCCCGATTACTTTTCCATTCCAAGAAGAATGGTATGACTCGCCAAACGCATTGAGCAAAGATGGCATTAATCTTGAGCGGCAATTCCGAATGGTTCAATTCCAATGGAATGACAGAACACCTGATCCCGGTCCTGCGTTTGAAACTGATGTTACATTACAACACGTACCTTTTCAAAATGCAGGTACGATAAAGGTACGTTTTCAGAAATCAACACCAATGAAACCTCGCAAAATTGATATTCAAGGCATTGAGTGATATGAGCGATTTGTGGTGGCATCAAACGCATGGGGGACAACTGGCACAGGGAGATTTACTCCCAGATTGCCTTCTCCCTGTTTTTATTGATCCAACCCCCACTGAAGACGATACACCTCGTGATGTACCGGTATTAAAACAGAGGTTGATTATCGTTACGCAAAGTTGCGATCTGGCAGGAAACAAAGTGGAATTTGTTGCATTGTGTCCCGTCCATACGCTGGATGAGTTTGCTGATGTGAATTTAGAATTCAAGAAACGAAAGAATTGGAATTCTGTTCGAAAAGGGAATCATTTTTCACTGCACATGCTCGCATCCCACCAGAACCCAGAAGATCCAGATTCTTACTTTGTTGTCGATTTTGGTCATATCGTCAGCCTGCCAATTGAGTATGTTATTAATCATGCCCAGACAACAGAAAAACGTTGGAGGTTGGCTTCTCCATTTCTTGAACATTTTTCGCAATCGTTTGCTCGTTTTTTTATGAGAGTTGGACTGCCTTCTTCAATCCCGGAGTTCAAATGATTTATTATTCACAATGCGATAAAGGCCAATCGTCATCAGTGGGATGACATAGACCGCAAGAAATCCCCAGGCCATTGTGCCGTAGCCTTCTGCAATTAAATTTGTGATTCCCCATAGTGAAAGTATTGCACTCAACGCAATTGCAAAAGAAGCCAGCACCGCATGAGCCAGGCGGCTTAAACCTTTCCCCTTTTTTCAATGTGGAAACCGGGTAGCCCGACCGCTTTTAGCGGTTGGGTTGCGTAGCAACAAGACGTACGCGTCATGCGGGTTCCATCTTCATTGAAAGTAAAATTGAAATTGGACGGCATCACAAACCCCAAGGTGCACCCGGTCACTGTGCTGTTGTAAATTGACGTGTAATCTACACTCGAATGTTACCAGGGTCATCACTGACCCGGCTCGCCTGGAAATATCCTGCCACTTTTTCGCGGTATTTCGTTGATAGGAGCCTAAACGTTTTCCGGAACGACCCATGGCTCGCGGTATTCTCGTTTGAGAAGTTTGTTTCCTTCGCTGCTGTTGGTGAAGGATTCTGTTTTGGAATCGAACTCCAGTTTTTTTCCACCCAGCCGGTAGCTAATATTGGCCAATTGTGGCAGCAGCGTACTGCGGTAGCCTTCTTCGATATCTGCATTCGGCTTTTTGCCGGAACGGATTGAATCGATGAAGTTTTGCTGGTGTTCTTTGTCCGACCAGTATCCATATTCCTGAGCGATAACATTCGGCTTGCGGGATTTCGGTTTTCCGAAGACCTGCCAGCCTCCGCCGTGTCGTCCAACAACCATCAATCCTTCGCTGCCGAAAATTTCGACCCGTGATGTATTCTGGAGCCAGTGAGGAAACATTTCTCCATCTCGTAATGCCTGATCTGCCAGAATCATATAAGGAGTATAAAGCGTCATTTCGAACATCATCACCATTTTGTCAAATTCATAAACCGCGACCTGCGTATCGGGAGTTTTGTACGCTCCTTCTTCGTGCCAGCGACCGCCGGTTGAATAGACAGTTTTCGGATATTCAACCCCCGTGAGCCAGCGGGCTAAATCGAACTGATGAATGCTGTCGTTAATACTGTCGCCTCCGGAGTATTGCCAGAAGTGGTTCCAGTTTTCCCAGTAGTTGTAATTGTAAGGCGTTTCCGGAGCAGGCCCGTTCCACATATTCCAATCGAGATGCTTTGGCGTCTCGGAATTAGCAACTTCCTTCACGTTCCCCCAGCGCTTCTGGTCATAAACACGCACCATGTGGATCTGTCCCAGTTTTCCACTCTCGATGTAGTGTTTTGCTTTCATCAAATACGGAGCCGAGCGAGACTGCGTGCCGACTTGAACAACCCGGTCGTATTTCCGAGCCGCTTCGACCATTTTGCGTCCCTCCCAAGGCGAATGACAAACTGGCTTTTCGACATAAACATGTTTTCCAGCCTGACATCCCCAGATGGTTGCCAACGCATGCCAATGGTCGGGGGTTCCGACAACAATCGCATCAACCGATTTGTCATCAAGAACTTTGCGAAAATCCTGAACGGTTTTTGGAGCCTTCCCCTGCAACTTCTCAAAACTTTCGAGGCGCGTTCCCCGTTTATCTTTGGGGACAAAGCGGGAATATCCTGGCGAAGCGGAAGTATCAAACAGCGAAGCATCGACATCAGCCAGATACGCCACTTCAACATCGGGATGTTCTGCAAAAGAAGCCCCCACGCAGTAGCCCCTGCCTCGAACCCCGACAATACCAAGAACGATTTTCTCATTCGCCCCGGCTGCCTTTGCCGGTTTCGATGGTGAGAGTGCCAACGATCCTGCGATCGCGCCAGCGCCAACCTGACCACTACGTGCAAGAAAATCTCTACGAGGGAGTTGCTCAGACATGATTGATCCTTCATCTAATTTCAAGGGAAGATAAACGAGGTAGGAAGTTTCCAGGCGAGCCGGAGGTGTTAACCCCCTGGTGATTCTGCTGTCACATTATCGGCAGCTAATCGGCGCCCCCAAGTTACCAGAGTCATCACTGACCCGGCTCGTCTGAATTTTTTAGTCACGATTCTAATGGTGGGTAGCCCCTGGCATCGATTATCTCTGATGAAAACGGAGAAATCAAGCCTGCCTGTTGTATAGAATAGAGACGGAGCCGTGCGGTGGTCCGCAAAAACGTCCCTGCGATTGTTATGAAAGTCTGAGAAAATGAATATCGATCAATTACTGAATGAACTACGCCGTGAAGGGATTCGGGATGAGCGAGTGCTGGACGCAATCGCCAGCATTCCACGCGAATTGTTTGTGCCAGAATCTCAACAACCGTATGCCTACGAAAACCGGGCGTT
>JAJRTM010000661.1 GCA_024278285.1 Planctomycetota bacterium | reverse complement strand
CCTTGCGTCTTGTCTGCGGCTATCGTATTCTGACTCATGGCGTACTCCTTGGCCCATCCGGGCTTGCTGAAGGTTGAAAAGATTCAGCAGGATACGCCACCTTTCATCAAATTTCCAGAACACAACATTTGACAATAACTCCGGCTTCTTCCCTCAATCCTTCAAGCAGAACGTTCCATCCATGATCACCAGCAATAATTTCACGCACTTCACTTCGTGAGCATCCACCAATAACCAGCACCGGTTTCTTCAGAAGGTGGAGAGGACGATTCTCCGGAATGCCATCTAATCTTGCCCCTAGGCCAAGGCGATCTTTTATCGACACACTGTGAGAGCAGGCTTCTACAATTTCCTGGTGTTGTTGCTCAAGCCTTAGACTATACCGCTGAAGTTGATCAATAACTTCAGGGAACTCATCGTTGTCTGATCTCAATCGGGGGTCACGAATCCCTTTGACTTCGACAAATGCCAAGCCCTTAAGCCCTTTATCGTAATGGCAGATATCAATCTTGTCACTTTTATCGTCACCCGGATGTTGGAACTTAATTTCCTGATCGACTATCAGGTTTTCAGGCTTACGAACAATCTCATGAACAATCTGGCTCTCCAGATTAATTCCCACGGACCGTATCGTTCTTTTGTATTCTGCTATAACTTCAGGACTCAGCCGTCCCGGAGCCAAAGGACCAGGCTGATTATCAAAAGCAAGCCCCTCATCACTCCCGACAAGTTGAACGTAATCTGAATTATCAGGATGCTGGAGCGGGATGTACTTGAAATGTACTTCTCCGGTCAAATTTCCATTGTCTAACCTAAGATTACGAATCAGAGCTGCACCACGATAATAAATCGTCAGCGAGTTATCACGAATCTCTGGTTGAAGTTCGTAGTCATTCGCAATGCCACCAATAAGCGGGGAAAGAGCATTAATCAGATCATCAGATAAATAACGGGTGAGCATTGGCTGCCTTTTCTTTGAAAAGTGAGGTAGAAACAAACTCCAATGGATTGGAAAAGTCGATTTCTATTACCGTAGCAACCGTTTGCGGCATGGGTGGGACAGTCTGAATCTACTGCTCGAAAATCAAACGATCAGTGGATATTGCCCTGGAAGATTAAATCAGGAACGGCATAAGTGAAGTTTAAACGGGTGGGAAATTAATCAAAGGTTGAACAGCAAGACTATTGATATCGTGATAATGACCACTGATACTGAGGAAAGAAACCGGAAGGTTCATTTCTTCTAATCGCTTAAGTAGTAAAGCAAATGATGCCCAAGTTTCTGGGGAAAGTTGATTTGTACCTTTCTCGGTAAATGGCAACCACTCTAACCAAAAACTGGCTGGAGCAACTGCAACAAGCGGAACAGTTTCCAAGTTCGGAGGTACTCTTTGAATAATGTCATCAGGCATTTCAATCTCTCTAAGTCTGTTAACCCAAGCTTCTCGAAAGTTTTTCCAGTTCTTACGTAGCACAAGTGCATACGTTGCAGCTTCAAGCACCATTCGAAGAGGCGTTTCTGTGCTTTGGGTTCTACCATCAGCATCAGCCTTAGGAGACTTTTTCAATTCTACAACAACTGGAACTCCAGTCTGGTTGACTCCCAGTAGATCAATTTCGCCAAATCCGCCTCCATGTTGGTTAGCTCTAAGTGGCACCTGAAATGCAACAAGACGCCTCCATGCCTTAGGAATTGTCCACATTTCATCGTTGCTCCAACGAGACATCATTGCAGATTCAAGCCTTCGCTCCTCTGATGTTTCTGCCATGTTTTCTACTGGCGTAAGCTCACGCCCCAGTCGGAAATTATCTTCTCGTTGAGGAGCCGCATCAAATGCCACACTAATTGCATCCTCCAGATTTTCGGAAAGGTATGCGGATTGTTGTCCAAGATATCTCTTTTGCGTCCAGGAATCCTTAAGGACATGAATTCCATTTTGCGGAGTAAATCCATAAAAGGGGGCAGCGGGCATCCGTTTCTCCTTACCAAGTGTTTCCATTGTAGTTGAAAAACTCATTCGTTGCTCCATGCAGTGTACTTTGGCCCAGACCTGAATGCTACTCATAGTCCGTAGTCTGAAAGTCATCTCTCGCTCATTCTCTATTTATGAGCAAAGCAGATGACATTTTGGTACGTTTTGGGCAAAGGGTCCGAAAGCTGAGGCAGGCGAAAGGTCTGTCCCAGGAACGTTTTGCTGGCGAATGCGGATTGGACCGAACCTATATGGGTGGCATAGAAAGAGGTGAGCGGAACCTGGGTCTGCGGAACGTCAACCTCCTGGCTGAAACCCTGGGCATCACCATTTCCGAACTGATGAAGGGCGTTTGAATTATCGCTTCATTGACAAAAAAAGAACCTACAAAATTCGCCACGGCTAGATGAGAATTGGTTCTCTTTCGCGAGAAGGATGTAAACGATAATTGAATGTCCTCAATTTTCGTTCAAAAGAAAGAAGCCAGGTGTTTTTCTTCCAACACCCCGGACAATATTGATTTGAACCGTGCCAAATCGTGGGTAATAAAATCTTAAAGGTGTTTTTTGACTTATGCTCAAGATAGCAGAGAATCTTTCACTTTAAGGTTGAATCCAAGTTACCTGCTGCCCGCGATGGCACGATGCTCTAATCATCCCAACTTTAAAATTGCAGGCCTTGAATCCAATAACGGATCGAATCAGAACAATTCGTAACAACCCTTTGAGGCAGGTTATCTTATTGATTTTCATGGCCAATAGGGAATGCAAACTACTACTCTAGCGTAATACCCCCTCCCGAATAATTGCCTGTGAATTACGCACCTTAGCCATCAAAGCTGGCACAGCTAATGACTTCAATCTCAAATACCAAGTGTCTTACCAGAATTCGAGATTGAATGTGTGGGCTAAGGACCGTTCTACAGACGTTCTGCCAGGGTACAGCCTGAAAGTGACTGCATAATCACGGAAAGGGCTCAGCCATCAGGTTATGCCCTGAAGGCAGTTGCATTTATTTCCCAAACTAATAGGAGTAGCAGAATGAACGAGACTGAGAGCAGTAATTTTTACTGGAGTGCCGTTTCCCAAACAGAGGAGTACATCCAAACCTATGGTCAACATTCGTGTGCAGACTGGGAAGGCAGATCGCATCAGGATTTGGTGAATGCGAACTTAAAGGTCCAACCTTTTTTGAAAGCAGTAAGCAAGCGTCGAATGTTTTACAACCTTCCGGGAAATCTCAACTCATTTGCAGCAGAGAATTTTCACGATGCATTAATACAAGTTCTCAATCCACCAGAAAGATGGTTTCGACAACTCGAAATTCTTTCTTCACCTGAGTATCTCGCTTTGAAGAAGGGGGCAGAAGATGAAGGAATTCAGATGTTCGATGAACATTCAAAACTGAAGAAAAGCACCAAGTTTTTAGGAAATGATAAGCGATCAGAAAGATCCTCACGAAGAAACCCTAAAGTCGGAGAGTTTTTTAGCGAAGACGCAATAATGTTACTCGCATATCTAAAGAGCTGGCACGGATGCACTTCGGATACGCCTAATTATACTCCCTATAAGACTCAAACAAAAGTGGCTGAAGATCTGGCTAAAAATAGAAATGGATGGAATCAACCCCGTGTGTCTATATCTCTGAAACAATTGATGGAAAAAGTACGAATCCGGTGTGCACATTCGTCTCCCCAGAAAATGTACGAGGTTCTGTGTAACGGGAGAACGATCTGTGATGTACTGGTAAGCCTCGAAATTCGGTCGATGGGGAAATACGAACCCCTTCAGAATCAACTCAAGGAAATGGATCATTTTTCAGATCGAGGGTTCTGAATTCGAAGAGAGTATCGCCTACTGCTCTATTCGTTTAAATAGAGCAGTAGGAATAGAGGCAGAAAAATAAAAAACCGTAACTCTCTTTGAATACACGTGTTATGTCGTAATAACTATTTGCTTCGGGTAACTATGAATAGATGGCGTGGACTGTAGAGGATTATTTACTTCATGTCCGAAAGGCTCACACTCATGGCTACAACTAGCGACACTTGGAATGGTGTCATCAATCCAGAAGAACTCTATACCCTTCGAGCATTCAAGAAACGATTGGGGGTCTCCGATTCAACCTTGCGGGCTGCTCGCCGAAAGGGGTTACGGGTAACCTATCTTCATAAGCAAGGTTACGTCCATGGGCGAGATTGGATCGAATATGTATTGTCATCCAGTCGGTCTCCTGCCTGTATCCCCACGTCTGACAGTGAGTGATTACATAATTCCTAGGAATTACTCACAAGATTTTAAAGGGTGCGGACAGTCATGGCAAAGAAAAAGAAAGCAGCTTCAAGTGTGCAATGCAAACCTCCTAAAGTTCGCATAGCACAACCGGCAGGGAGGCCATATCAGATTCGCTACAGATGTCCGGCTGAGAATCGTGAAATTCGCATTTCTGTTGGCAGTCGAGACCGGGATGAAGCAGAGCAACTCAAGTTGGAGATCGAAGCGAAACTTCTCCTGAGAATTGAAGTTCGCCCCGAGAAAGAAAAGATATATGGTCCAGAAATGGACTGGTCAGATTTCCGGGAAGAATATCGCGTTCTGCATTTGAGTACTCTTCGTGATAAATCTGCCCAGGATGCAGAAAGCCGATTGGATATTGCAGAGCGAATAATCAAGCCAAAGACGATTGGCAGGATGGCTGAGACTCCGGTTCTCCAAAAACTTCAGATTCAACTGCTCGCAGGAACTCATTCTCGAAATATTCGAAAACGCTCTCCCCATACTGTCCGAGGTCATATGAAAACGGTGCTGGCTGCATTGAATTGGGCTCATCGACAGGATTGGCTGGAGCGGGAACCAAAACTTCCTCGGCTCAAGGTCCCCAAGGGGAGTGCCATGAAGGGAAGACCAATCACTGAAGCTGAATTTCAGAAGATGCTTGAATCAATTCCTGAAGTGGTGGGTCATGAAGCTGCTGAATCATGGAATTATGTTCTAAGAGGACTTTGGGAATCTGCCCTGCGTATCGAAGAATTGATGAATGTTTCCTGGGATCAACCGGGATCCATTCGACCTATCTGGAATCAGGGAGAACATCCGGTTCTTAACATCCCGGCTTCCATGCAGAAAAACGATACTCATGAAAGTATCCCCATGATCCCAAGTTTTGAATCTTTACTATTAGAAACACCACCAGAACAAAGAACTGGATGGATATTCAACCCCCAGTCACTTCAACTGAAAATTCGAAGAAAAGTTCGACACAGCAGACCCGAAGCTGAATGGGTTGGGAGAGTGATCAGCAGGATTGGAAAAGCAGCGGGCATTGTGGTCAGTGAAGCAGATGAAAAAAGCGGGCGACCCGAAAAGTATGCGTCAGCACACGATCTCAGGCGTTCATTCAGCCAACGGCTCAGAAACGCAGATGTCCCAGCCCTGGTCATCAGTCGAATCATGCGGCATTCTTCCTGGGAAACAACTCAAAAACATTATGCCCCTGGGAACGTGCAAAATGACGCCACAACATTACGCAATATTCTGGAAAAGAATGCTTAAGGCTCTATGAAAGCACGAGATAAAGCAGAAAAGCCTCTCAAACGTACCTGGGTACACTTGAGAGGCCAATTGACGTAAGTCATTACACCCGGAGGGGCTCGAACCCCCAACATTCGGTTCCGAAGACCGATGCTCTATCCAATTGAGCTACGGGTGCTTTTCTCTACTTTTACAGTGCTAAACGTGTTTTTCTTCCATTGAGAGTAGTGCTTTGCCAAAGTGTTATTACTCCCCGGGAGTGAACTGTTGGCCTCTATTATATATATGTAGTGCTGCTGCTATTGGATGTGTTCAACAGTAGCAATGCTACCTAACCCGTAAAAAGGCTGAGGCCACACAGACAACGGATTCTACCAAAAACAAAGTGAAAAGCAACAAGCCCGAAAAGCCTTATGCAAGTTTTCCAGTAAGTAGAGCTTGCTGATAAGGTTTTTTACTCTGTTATTATTGCGTGAAGCTGTTTTTCTTTCGGCATTGGGTGCATCGATTTTCTATGAATTGCTCCCAAACCTTTGCGACTGAGATTTTATCGGCAGCTATTGGAACCAGCCGTGTGGTTTTTCGTTTCTGGATTGGATTAACTGGAACAACTACAATGAGTCACTCGACTTCACTGAACAAATTGACTGTTGTTGCTGCCAGTTTGGGAATTATCCCGAGCCTGCTCATGCGGATCAAATTTACCGTGCACATATAAATCGAAAGCATTGTAAAGAGCGAGGTATCCGTTTAAGTGGCTCACCGCTGGGAAGACCGCCGAAAAATGCCTCAGTAGCTGATAAAAAATAAGCCACGATGGATGAAGGCGTTCGCAATCAGATGGAAGGCAAGTTTGGCGAGGAGGGGGGCACATTGAGAAGCTTGCAAAGAGGATGCGTGGCTACAATTCTACAATTGATTGTCATTCACAATTGATGATTTCGCTGAATTTTTCGTACTTGCAAAAAAAAGACGTTGAAGCACGGATAAATGCAACGAGAAAAAGAAGTTGTTCAACGGCAAAAGAGGAGGTCCCTCTTGACCAAATTGACTGTTTTGAAATACATTCTCGGCATCCTGAAGAGATTATGAGGTTCGGTTTTTCGATTCAATTAAGTGTGGGAAGGGAGTCCCGTGAATAAAAGTATGAGTGATTCCGCGTTGGCGATTGAAGGGGGCGAGCCTGTCTGCACGACAGCGTTATCTGCCTGGCCGGTTTTTGATGAAGAACAGATAGCGGCTGTTGTTGATGTTCTTCAGTCTGGTCGCGTCAATTATTGGACGGGAAAACAGGGGCGGCTGTTTGAAGAAGAATATGCTGAATCGTTAGGAGTGGCACACGCGATTGCTGTTTCTAATGGGACCGTCGCGCTGGAACTGGCACTTCATGCCATCGATTTGCAGCCTGGGGAAGAGGTGATTATTCCCTCTCACACATTTGTGGCAACTGCCACCGCGGTGATGGTGCGAGGCGGTTGCCCGATTTTTGCAGATATCGATCCTCTTACCCAAAATGTAACAGCAGAAACGATTGCCCAACAGATTACTCCCAACACAAAAGCAATTATTGTCGTTCACATGGGAGGGCGCCCTTGCGAGATGGAAGAAGTTTTCGACTTAGCGCAACACCACGGACTAAAACTGATTGAAGATTGTGCGCAGGCACACGCTGCAACCTGCAATGGAAAACCGGTTGGAAGCTGGGGGGACATTTCAGCGTTTTCGTTTTGCCAGGATAAAATAATGACAACCGGCGGCGAAGGTGGTTTAGTTGTTACGAACAACGAAACTCTCTGGCAAAGAGCGTGGTGCTTTAAAGATCATGGAAAAAACTGGGATAAAATTTACCATGGACCGAAAACCGGACTGTTCCAGTTGCTTCACGATTCGGTAGGAACCAATGGTCGCATGACCGAAATGCAAGCGGCGATTGGCCGAAAAGCATTGGCAGCGTTGCCCGACTGGATCGAAAAACGACGTAACAATGCACAAATTCTTCGCGATGCCGTTGAAGATCACCCCGCGATTGATGTTGCAGAAGTCCCTGAGCATCTTGAGCATAGTTATTATAAGTTTTACTGCCGAGTTCGCTTAAAACAGATGCAGCCCGGTTGGACGCGCGATGCAATCATCAAAGCGATTCAAGCAGAAGGAGTAACGTGTGGCAGCGGCAGTTGTGCAGAAATTTATCTGGAAAAAAGTATTCAGCACGCAGGATTCGCGCCGCCATGCAGGCTTCCCGGTGCGCGGTCATTCGGACAGCGCAGTCTCATGTTTCAGGTGCATCCAACGTTAAAGACGCAAGAGATGCAATTGATAGCCGAAGCGATCTTAAAAGTTATTGATGTCGCTTGTGCACAAGAACACTCAGGACTGAATTCAATTTCCAAAGCTGCATAGAATCCAATAATATATCTGATAAAATAATTGACTTTTAGATGTTATTTGTTAGGTTCGAATAAGGAGAGATACAATGAACTTAACAGATTCTGAAAAGCAGGCAATTTCGAAAGGAGAGGCAATTCGCACCGTCGAGGATGGTATCCCGGTTGTTGTTATCCGGGAGGATGTGTATGAGAATTATCGTGCAAGCCTGCCTTCGGAAGTTGTCGCCGCGTTATGTGATGAAATAATGGCACATTACGATGCTCACGATCCGCTACTTGAAAGCTATCAGAAACTAAAACCATGAAACGTGGTGACATCGTGATTGTGGACTTCCCGTATACTGATGGAATTACGGGAAAAATCCGGCCTGCCCTTGTTGTGCAAAATGACAGAGATAATTCTCGGCTTCGAGATACGGTCGTTGCTCTCATTACAGGAAATACCAACTATGTAGAAGAAGCAACTCAA
Source organism: Planctomycetota bacterium (assembly GCA_024278285.1). Lineage (GTDB taxonomy): Bacteria > Planctomycetota > Planctomycetia > Planctomycetales > Planctomycetaceae > Rubinisphaera. The sequence goes on along the minus strand of JAJRTM010000661.1, from coordinate 6,797 downwards.
TGTTTTGTTGACCCCCGACACCCTTGAAGGTGCACCTTCTGGCTTGCATGGCCCATCATCCGTCCTGTGCTGTCACCTTTATACGATTCGTCAATCTTTGATTATCAAAATTGCTGGGAGTGCCTTTTCAAGGCTTGGTTTTGGGGCGTCTGTTTCTTTAACCCGCTCCGTTGTCGCTACTTACATCATACGCAAGCCCCTTTTTTAGAGTTGAAGCTGCAGGAGTCTTCCTGGTGCGACCATGCAGCAAGTTGATGAATCTCTGAAAATTGCACTCCATTTGTAATTTTGTAAGATGAAATATCAGCCTGTGTTTCCGGTTGCAAGAGACAAGACTTCAATCGATTTCTGCATTGCGTAACAGCTTCGCTGCTGTTTCGGGAAACAGTGGATTCACATAGCTTCCTGCGCCGAGTTCCCAGCCTGCGATGCCGGAGAGGCGAGGGTAGATTTCCCAGTGCCAGCGGAATCCGGGGGTCTGTTTGTTTGCAAATGGTGCGGTATGCAGCACGAAGTTGTAATCGGGATCGGCTGCCACTTTTTCCAGACGCATCAAAGATTGCAGCATTACTTTTGCCATCGCGCCGAGTGTTTTATCTTTTGTTTGATAAAAATGAGTTTCTTTACTGCGCGGGTAAATGTGCATCTCAAAACTAAACCGGCTAGCCTCGGGGCAAATAACCAGGAAATCTTCGCTTTGCGCAACAATTCGTTTTCTGAAAGTTTGCTCCGTCAGAAGATGCTCGCCGAAATAATCGCGATTGGTCTTTTTGAAATGCTCTGCGGTGAATGAAAGTTCTTGTTGAATAACGGGTGGAATAAAAGCAGTCGCCATCAATTGCGAGTGACTGTGTGCCAACGATGCCCCTGCGGCTGGGCCATGATTTTTGAATATTGTCGCATGCACGTTCTGTTTATCTTTTGCCAATTCCCGTAACCGATTTCGATAACTTTGAAAGACGAGTTTAATTTGGGAAAGCCCCAGACGAGTGAAATGCGTTTCCGATTGAGGGCATTCGATAATCACTTCATGCACGCCGTTGGTGTCGAGATTCAAGGCTGCATCAGAAGCGGGAACAATCGCGGGATATTTGTTTGGAATGATCCGGACTTGCCAGCCGGGGCCGTTAGGTTCGGAATCGGAGTTGCGAAACGCAAGGGTTTCGTGAGGCGTTAACTCTTCGCGTCCCTCGGCGAAAGGATCGTCTTCTGCGCACTCGGCTGAACTACGTTTGTTGAAACCGAAGGGACGCTGCGCACGGGCAGGGGCGTAAATAACCGGCCATCGATGAATTGCATCGTAGCGTACTTCAAAGCTGGGTGACTCAAATTCAGGGAGGGAAAGTTTTGGGAAAGAAGGGGGGTTTGGCATCGGGATTTCGGCAAGGCAAGTAGTTTTAAGGTGACGCTATGATACAGAAAGCAAGCTATTCATTCATTCTGCTTCAAAAATTCGGCCCGTTGAGCCTCCTTCGCTAACAATTTCGATTCTTACTTGTTTGGTGCATTTAGGACACCACCCGACATACGCTTCACGAGCCGGATTGATTTTCGCATAGATGTAGACATTGCAACACTTCATATGCACGCCCAATGCTGGGGGAGCCTGGCTGTTGCTGGTGTTCGCAGACGTTGAATTATTTTTCATTTGATCATTCCCCTTCATCGATTTAACCGTGAGTTGCATTAATTTGTATGTTCTAACCCAGCTCGGATAGTTTGTTATGACAGCCATAGCGACAGCGGAAGATAGACTTTCTGTGCAAGTCGCATAAAAATGACTGTTAATAATATAGAATACTCTTTTATTATCGGCACGCAGAAAGAGAGAATTTATCTCCAATTCAATCCCTCACCAGTTTGGAATCGTCGTTATGATCGTTATGATTCTTATTTTTGGGTGTTAAGTTCCTGTTTTGAATGCCCCTGGAATTAGCGAACCTCTCTTAGATTCAAAAAATGTCTGTTGAACGGAGGGTAGACATTATTGTCTGCCTTTCATAAGGCCTGCTCAAGCGAGACAGACAAGAATATCTGTGCTCCTTTTGAATGAACAGAGATTCTCATTACTCAAAAAAGGAAGATACTTTCTGGCGAATGGTTGATTATCTCACAATATTGGCGACGATTGTTTTCGTCATTTACGCATTTGTTGGCGGTGCCTGCTTTGGAAGTTTTTTGAATGTGGTGGTCTGGCGATTACCCCGCAAAATGCCGATTTTGCTGGCTCGCAGCCATTGCCCGAAATGTGAAAATGACATTTCGGCTTCCGATAACATTCCCATTATTGGCTGGTTACGACTGAAAGGGCGGTGTAGAAACTGCAGGGAAAGTATCTCGATTAAATATCCGCTGATCGAAACCGTTGTTGCCATTCTGTTTGCAACGCTGTTTTTGGTAATTGTTGTCATGCACGGCGTGACGCTACCTCAAGGTTGGCTGGGCAAACATTACGGCGGTTGGCTTTCTGAATTCCCGCGCTGCCCACTGTTCGCGTTTTCTTTGCATCAGATGGTTTTAGGATACATCTTACTTGCCCTCGCATTGATCGACGAAGACCGCATGAAATCGCCCTGGCGAATTATGATCTTCGGCTTACTATTACATTTTGCGTTCGCCTGGTGGAAACCGATTGTCGGACAGATCGATTCACCGCTGGCTCAAATCGATGGATTCCACATTCCCAGCCTTACTTTTTTCGATGCCATTAAGTACAGCGTTCTGGGAGGAATTGTCGGAGCAATTTTCGGTGGACTTGGCAAGCTTTGCAAAGTGCCGCATGATTCAGGAAATGGTCTTCAACAACTGATTCTGCTTGGTGTTTTTCTGGGGCCAATTGTGACAATATGGACATCGATTATCGCAGCCAGTTCGCTCGCGGTGCAAGTTCTCAGTAATCGATTCTTCAAAAAGAAACGTCCGCAGGTAACGGGAATCCCTTTACAGATTTTCTGTGCCTGGCTACTGATTCTACTTACCTGGAGATGGTGGCCCACGATTGATCTTTCAGCGTTTCTTGCTTGAAAACAGGACAAATGTAACCCACAAACGAACTCTACTGATACTGTTCTGTTTTGCAGTAAAAGTGGCGTTTTTTAACAGAAACAGTCGCAAGGGGTTGGTCCTGTCTGTATGATACGACTCGGCTTGATTCCCTTTTTCTTTCACCCCAGGGAAAGACAGGCTTTGCTGAATCGTTACTGCAGATGTTATTTATAAAAATGGGAGCTTCCTGATATGGCCATAATTTCCGAATGGACAAAGTCAACCTACGTCCAAGGCAAGGAAATTGAAATTGATGCGATCTTCAGGCTCGCGATCAAATATGAAGCTTCTGATATCCATTTGCAGGTAAACAGGCCACCGGTTTTCCGAATTAAAGGGACGCTGAAAAACCTTGATATGCCACCGATTTCTGAATCGGATATGATCAAGTTGACTTTCCCGATGATGGATCAGCGAAACCTTGATATCTTCCAAAAAAATGGCGGGGCAGATTATTCAAAGACATTGGTTCATGAGAAGGAACCGTGGCGGTTTCGTGTCAATTTGTTTACACAACTGGGACTCATTGGAATGGTTGCTCGTAAAATTGAGCGATTCATTCCACCGTTTAAAGATTTGTATCTTCCGCCGGTCATGGAGGAACTTTGTAAGTACGATCAGGGAATGGTGTTGCTTGCAGGGGTGACAGGTTCTGGTAAATCAACCACGATTGCTTCGATGCTCGATTGGATCAATCAAAATTATCGCAAACATATTCTCACCATCGAAGACCCGATTGAATTTGTTTACACTTCCGATAAGTGTTTGATCAACCAGCGAGAAATTGGGCAGGATGTTGTTGATTTTGAAATCGCGATGTCACACGCCGTTCGTGAAGACCCCGACATTATGCTCGTGGGGGAAATGCGAGACCAGGAAACTTTTGAAACAGCGATTCATGCGGCTGAAACTGGTCACCTTGTCTTCGGAACAATCCACGCATCGAGTGCACCGGGAACGATTTCACGTGTTCTGGATTTATTCCCCGCTTCCATGCACTCTGCGATTCGCGCCAGTATGGCGATGAATATGCGGGCTATTGTAGGGCAAAAACTTCTTAAAACAATTGTCGATAAACCGGGGCGTGTTCCCATTATTGAAGTGATGAAGTTTAATCCAACAGTCCAAAAGCTCGTGCGTGAAAAAGCAGATGAAAAACTCTCAGCCGCTATTCGAATTGGTAAAGATGAAGGAATGCAGGTCTTCAACGACAGCCTGAAAAGTTTCATTGACCAGGAAATTGTCAGCCGGGCCGATGCGTTTGAAATTTCTCCCAATGTGGAAGAGCTCAAAATGGTACTCAAAGGAATTAATGTCAAAGCGGCTGCGATTTTGTAATTTTACGTTTCTTTTCCATTCAAATTCAGCTACCCATCAGATGATGAGAAATAATCATGCGAAAATCTTTTGTGGTCATGACGGGACGGCACAAAGGAAAAACTCTTGCGCTGGCAAAAGAGTGTGTTGTGATCGGTCGAGATCCCGAATCTGAAATTCGCATTAATTCGACTGAGGTTAGTCGCAAGCATTGCGAGGTTTATATTCGAGGCGATCATGTTATCGTCAAAGACTTAGGCAGCAGGAATGGCACGTTCCTTAACGGCGAGGCAATTTTCTCTGAAATCAAAATGCTCCCTGGCGATACACTGCATGTTGGCCCGATGGTTTTCGAATTGGCAGGGAAAAAAAAGCAGGTGAAAAAATCTGCTTCCGAAGAAGATGTTGTCGACTGGCTTGCTGATGATGCTCCTGTAGATGATGCAGACACAACGATCGTCACCAACAAAGAAGCCGAAGGGATGAAGCTTAAAAACGACGCCCCGCTGAAAACACGCGCTCCAGCGGTTTCCATCGAACCGATTGAACCAGGCACTCCGGCTGCAGAAGCCGCTGAGGTCATTCAGGGCTTCTGGTCAAGTAAAAACGGTTGAGCTGACCGATTGCACTGTTTGCATCAAATATGTTTTTTGCACTATCTTGGCTGTTTGGCAATTCAATTTGCACATGTGCGACAATTCTGCACCGCAATATCGCTTGAGCTGCTTTTCATTACTTTTGTTTCCAGTTACGTTATGTCTGTAAAAGATGAACGGTAACGATCAAAAGCGAGCAGCCGATTTTTCAGGAAGTAAAATAATTATGAGTAGCACCGTTGGCTTAATTCTTGGCGGAGGAAAAGGAACACGGCTTTTCCCTTTAACCGAACAGCGTTCCAAACCAGCCGTCCCGCTGGCTGCTAAATATCGCCTGATTGATATCCCGATCGCGAACTGTATTAACAGCGATATCAGCCGGATTTATCTGCTAACCCAGTTCAATTCAGTTTCCTTGCATCGGCATATTCGCCAAACCTATAACTTCGATAGTTTTCATGGCGGCTTCGTCGAAATTCTTGCCGCCCAGCAAACCATCGAAGGGGCCGATTGGTATCAGGGGACCGCTGATGCTGTGCGTAAGAATCTGCGATACGTTCAGCAGCCGGGCATCGAACATGTTCTCATTCTTTCTGGTGATCAACTATACCGAATGGATTATCGGGATATGCTGAAAACTCATCAGGAAACAAATGCAGATGTCACCATCGCCGCCCTTCCTGTAGATCGCGAAGCAGCCAAAGGTTTTGGCGTGATGCGACTTGACGATAATGGTCGCGTGGAGGGCTTTTTGGAAAAGCCACAAACTGATAAAGAAATCGACATGGTCCGCACCGATCCGCAGTGGATGGAATCACGCGGGATTGAAAGCAAAGGGCGTGATTGCCTGGCGAGCATGGGAATTTATCTGTTTAATCGAGATACTTTGGTCGAACTTTTATCAAATAACGATTACGAAGACTTCGGCAAGGAAGTCTTTCCGATGTCGATTCGCACTCGCAATGTGCAGGTGCATTTATTCGATGGTTACTGGGAAGATATCGGAACAATTAAGTCCTTTTTCAGACCAATCTTGATCTGGCAAAACCTGATCCACCGTTCGAGTTTTACTGTCCAGATTCCCCCATCTACACGCGTCCGAGATATCTGCCTGCTTCCAAGTTTGAGGGAGCGAGCTTGAGTAAAGCCCTCATCGCCGATGGATGTGTCATTGGCGAAGGAACGACCATCGAAAACAGTGTGATTGGTTTGCGATGCAGGATCGGGAAAAATGTGACCATCCGAAATTCAATTATCATGGGATCCGATTTTTACGAATCAGCTCCAGGCAGTTCAGGATCAACTGATATTGGTATTGGAGATGGTTGCGTGATTGAAAATGCAATTATCGATAAAAATTGCAGACTTGGAGCCGGAGCTGTTGTCTCCCCCGGTTCACTCACAGAAGCGGATTTGAAGTCCCCTGATCTCTATGTCAGAGACAGCATTTTGGTTACTCCTAAAAACACCATCATTCCCGCCGGCTGGAAAATTGATCAGGAGTAAGTCTTGATCAAACAATTACTGTCGTATCTTTGATACCGTAGGATGGCGTGCTTGCACCCATCAAATACGGTTTCCACTTCGGAAGTCCAAGGCCGGTAAAACTGTCACCGAATCATAACCATTCCAACTCGATTCTATCATTGAACGCAACCCGGCACGCGAAGATGGGTGCAAGCACGGAATGGTACTGTCGCGGGTTTGGGTGCAGAACGCTATTTGTTTTTTTGTTGGATTTATGGGCTGTGGGATTGGTAGTTGCGGAGGGATTTGCCGGGGCGGGTGGTGAGGTGGTTGTGCAGGCGGGCATCATCTGAGAGTAGTGCTGCCCGGATT
>JAJRTM010000660.1 GCA_024278285.1 Planctomycetota bacterium | reverse complement strand
CGACCTTCAGGTTATGAGTCGAAGAACTAGCCATTTCTACGCGTTCCTCCAATTGGAGGTTTGTGCATTAACATATTGATAATACTATGTTATAGTAACTCTCTTATTTCTTCCTATGGCTACAAATTCTTTTCACGGTGGCTACTAGGTGGCTACCAGAAAGGATATCCATATGGCAGTGGCAAGGATTACAAAACGGTTGGTGGATGCTTGTGAGCCTGCAGATAAACCTGTTTTCATATTCGATGAATCTCTCAAGGGCTTTGGTCTGAAGGTGAACCCAACTGGTGGCAAAAACTACATTGTTGAATACCGGGTTGGCGCTGGTGGACGATTGACCCGCAAACGCAGGATCACAATAAGCGCCATATCAAACATGACACCTGATCAGGCTCGCAAAAAAGCGCGTGAGTATTTAGCCGTCGCAAGAACTGGGGTTGATCCGGCAAGCGCACGATCAAAGGAAAGAAAAGTTCCAGACTTCAAATCCTTTGCCTATCGGTATTTGGATGAAGAGGCCATCAGTCGACTAAAGCCAGCAACGATACAAAACTATGAGATCAATATTCGCAAACATGCAATACCTTTTATAGGGCCACTTAAATTAACTGAAATTACCCGCACTGAGATCCAGCAACTTCATTCAACAATTGGTCGCCGTACAAAAATACAAGCTAATAGAACGATTGAAACGATTTCAGCCGTTTACCGTTACGCTCAGACCCTTGGAATTGTTGAGGAAGGATATAATCCAACGAATGGGATTAAGTCATTCAAAGAGACGCCTCGTACCCGTTACCTTTCTGAAGATGAGTTCATGCGTCTTGGAGCCGCAATTAGGTTGGCAGAAACCGACGGTATTCCATGGGAATTATCAGAAAATGATTTTACTTCCAAACACACGGTGAAGTCTCAGAACCAAAAATCGGTTTTCCCAATTGGTGCCACCGATACTATCAGGTTGCTGATGTTCACTGGTTGTCGGCTACGCGAAATTCTAAATCTCACATGGCCAGAAGTTGACCTTGAACGGGGTCTATTATTTCTTGCTGACAGCAAAACAGGTGCGCGAACGGTTGTCCTTAACCAGATCGCAATGAAAATACTGAAACGTCAAGACCGGTGCGGTTTATACGTCTTTCCGTCAGACTTTTCGGATGCACCAAGGGCTGATTTGAACAAACCCTGGCGTGCAATTCGTCGCCATGCTGGTGCCGAGGATATGCGTCTTCATGACCTTCGTCATAGCTTTGCATCCGTGGGAGCGGGTGCAGGTATGGGACTGCCGATAGTTGGTGCATTGTTGGGTCACAAACAGGCAGCTACGACTGAGCGTTATGCTCATCTTGACGCAAGTCCGCTGAGGGTGGCGTCCGATCAAATCGGGAAAAAGATTGCCAAAGCACTAGCGGGATAACGGAAACGACAAGGCATTGGGGGGAAAGGACATCAAGCCAAGTGATTCAGCTTCAGCTACCACCAGCTGCACTATTACTTCTGATACCATTCGCGAAAAATGCTCTATGCTACAGGTTTTACTCGCATAACTCCCATATCTGCATTTCTTAACCGTATCAGATTAGCAATGCCCTGATTAAATCGGCCATTCTCCAAATTTTCCTGCACAAAAGAACTCAACACAGCTGTCGCTTTCGCGAGATGGGGAGGATTCAGAGTAGCATCTACAATCATCAGGCCAATCTCTGGGTCGAGATCGTTCAACTGGGATAGAACAGACTCCAATTCGTCCTCTTGTAGACGGCCAATCCAGACCGACAATGGAATGCGCGCTCGAATCCTGAAAGACGCCAATGGAGTTCGTCCAAGAGAGTTTGTAAATTCACCAAATAATATTGCCAAGGCCAACGAATTGGCGCTTTTAGGATCACTCGCATGCAACTCCGCAGCAAACCGTATTGCTTGAACAATTTTTCCAGCATTGATATAGGATTCAATGGCTTCGATAAGCTCGTCCACATCGATCGAAATACGTTTTTCGACAATACACCTGCATAACGCTGCAAATGCCCGTTCCCGAACGTACTGATCTCCCTTAGCAACGACCTCAACTAGTTTGGGATAGGCGGTTTTGATTTCCGGTTCTTCAGAAGCGAGTGCGAGCAAGGTCATTGAAAGCCAGGCATAGGTTCTTGGGTCGGCCTCCTTTCCAGCGGCATTTTCGATCTGGGTGAAAAGCAATGGTACATTTAAAGCACATTGCAGCACCAAATAAGCCATACGAGCCCCCAACTGTCGGTTGCTAATTTTTTCACTTTCCAATGCGCCCATGATCTGTTTGCCTAGCTGAGCGGCGCACTGGGGAGTTAGCGGCGATAGCCGCACCAAACCTTTCTGCAAGGAAAGCTCAAAGCGTTGAAACTCGTCCAATTGGATTAGATGGGCCGCAACCTGATCTGCCAGATGCGGATGAACGAGAAAAATCTCTTCGGCGCTATCGATGAATTTTTTTCGAACGACTTTTCTTGCAAAAAATTCCTGCGATCGGTCTCCATCCACCGGAAATTCTCCAGTGGCGAGGATTTCGATTACAAAGAAAATGGATTGGGCGTCTTTGGTCAGAAACCCGTCAAAAGCATCGTCCTGAAGACCCCCGAAGACCTCAATCAAAACCGCGTTCGAACGAATGTACCGACACACTCTTTCAGCAACCAGACGGAGGGCATCATCTTTTGACTTAAGCGCTTTGCCCAACCGGTATGTGAGAAAATCAAAGCCCCGGTGAGACATACTTTCGAGGGTCTCAATGGGGTTTTTGTCCAATTGTTGCCATAGATCTCGAACCCACAAGGTAAAAAAAGTATTGTTGTCGGGGTAACGCGTTGCAAGCTCCACAAAGGCAGACCACAGCTCCACCCATACAGTTTCTTGCTTATTTCTGCTCCAACTCCTCAAGAGGCCGACGAAGTTTGGGTTTTCCAAATCGGTCTCTTTGATATTCAAATAGGGAGGATCATCGTCTTTGGCCCATAGAATTGCTTGGATTTCGCATTGTACCCGGCGAACACGGTTATCATCTACAGCGTCCAACTCCATACTTGTTTGATGGAGCATTTCCGAGGGTATATTCTTTGTTTGGCTGATGGCAAAGGCTGCTCTTGCAAGAGAATTGTGCCTCTTACGGCTGTCGGAAAAAAGGTTCTTGTAAGTCTCAAACATCAAGGAAATGCTTCTTTCGGGATGCACTTTTGCGGCTTCAGCAAAGAACTGCAAAATTCTGCTGATATCCTGTTCAGAAATCTCGGTATGGATTTGTCGCGATTCCACAAATGTTAGTATGGGATCGCACAGCATGGGATCGCGACCGACCAAACGATGCATTTCATCCAAAATGGCCGTTCTCACAGAACGGGGGGAGCGGTCGAAATTTGCGTTTTCTTCTACAATCCACAACTCCATAAATAGCTGCCATAATTCAGCGAGAATTGCCAACGGCGCGGAAGGGCTAAGCCTTACTAACTGTGCGGCGCGAGATCGATCCGCCAACATGGTATGAAGCGCTTCACGGTGCCGATCCAACAGTCTTGCGCTAAGAGACAAGGCTCTCAAGGCCCCGTTTATCAGATGCTCGGTTTTCTCAGCTAAAATTTTTCCAATGATCTGACTGGCGGTTCCCTGAATCTGTTCGATTGAATAAATCGATTGAGCAAGTGCATTCTCGATGACCGGAATTCTAAAATTATCAAAAGGATTTTCGATCAGATGAGTATAGAGTTGCTCCAAATCAATAAGAACATCTCGTTTCAACACTGTACGGCTGGATGCAAACTCAAAAAATGTTTGGTGAAAGAACTCAATGCCGTCTTGTTCTGCATTGATGCTCACTCTTTGTAGTACCCCCCTCGTGACCAGCTCGTCCAGAGCGGACGCTTGCGCATTTCGTGATATCAGTTCCTCAATGATTTCTACGACCGGCAGCTGAATTCGGCCGTCGACGAGCATGCGCTCGGCGATTACCTCGCCACATTCGCTAAGGTCGCTTGCGCCTGCCTCCGGCTCAAGATTACCTGCACGCCAATCCGATCTGACTCGCTTATCCCAGTACTCATTGTAGAGCGAGATCGAATTGATATCGGATGGGATTTTGTGCGGGGCATATACAGTGAACAGCATACGAAGTGTGAGAGGCTGATAGGCAATTTCCGTAACTACCGAGCCGCTCGTAACGATCGAAGATATCTCACCAATGCGTATGGCAACTTCCTCGATATCACTGATCTTGTAGAATGATCGAACATGGCTTTCTACAACCCGCTCAAATTCGGCCTGGGAATAGCTAGGAGGGACATTGACGTGATTTGAATTGGGAAAATATCGGTTTTTCTCGGTCGGTCGAGATGCTGCCACAATCCGATATCCCTTTTCCAAGGCATTCTCGATTGCCGTGTTGAGTCGCTCTCTTGCTGTTGCATCGTTCAAGACCGCATCTACTGTATCAATGATGACAACTTGGCCGCCGTGATTTGAGCTTACCGCTGGCAGATGCGCGAAATCGCTGGCTCCTTCTTTCGATGTTACAGACGCCGCTCTGAAGAAGAAGACTATTTTACCTTCATCCATCAGCCGACTCGCGAGTCGCCAAAGCATGCTGGTCTTGCCGCTTCCTGCACTGCCCACGATAAACAGAATGCCTGAGGTCCGGCGTACCGTGTTCAGAATCTCGGTTTCGCATTCCCGCGTCGTGTAGAGTTCGTCGAGTTGTATTGTTCCTCGTTGATCAGAAATTTGCCCGGCTTCTGCCAATGTGAATTTGCTGCGCTGATGAAGTCGCTCCAATTCCGGTGAGAAAGGCAATTCATATTTTTTGCAAAGCTTATTGTGGAGTGCTTGGGTAGTTTGAGCATCATCCAGAATGACCGTATGGCCAGTTATCTGCGTGAGTGCTGCTCCAATCTTCGTTGCTGTATCGGTGGAAGTGCTGTTAGTTTGTTCGGCTCTAATAACGGATCTAGGCGAAATATCTGCTTCAGACGCCAATTGCTCCTGTGTCAAATCGGCTTCCCGGCGTAGATAGACCAGGAGGTTGTCGGGAAACCGGACCGTATTATTTTGCCTTTTCATCGTTGGAATATAGCAGGTTATAGTACTGGAACAATCGACCAAATTTCTACTTGAACGTGCGAGAGATATTTGGAGTCAGTTCGGTGTCAGGAAGCTGACATTCAAAAGAAACCCGCGGTAATCCAATTGGAGGTTGTCGCCAAAAGGAGGGCGATTGATATGACAAACCGAACCAAAAAAATCGAACTCACAATGGCTGCAATCCGCACATTGGTGGGTCTGACAATGCTCATATTCGTCGTTTACACTTGGTATTTTTACTAGGAAAAACGATTTGACACGACCAACTCAAAACTCGAGTCCAGCCTTACTGAGAGTGTTGGTTGGACTCGGCAAATCCGTTTATTGCAGCCGCAAGCTGTAGTGCGTAATGCCAAATGGTGCCACCAAAATACTGATAGGATTCATTCGCGTCGATTGGCTTTTTAGAAGAAAATTCAAATTGCAACACGATTGCCGTGTCCGAATTGGGCTCGTTTTGACCATTATCGAATCGGGTTGGAATGGTAAGAATGGACCATCTCCTACCGATTGGCGGAGTTGTTTTGATATCAAAGGAATAATAATAAATGGTGGACTACGAAGCAAGAATTGAGGACTCTCCGAAGGCAGAGGTCACAGGTTCGAATCCTGTCGGGTGCGCCAAATTACATAATAAAATCAATTATTTAATAAACACAAAATATGAAGGTATATTATTAAATTTCTCACGGAAGCAATACGGAAGCAGAAAAAATCCAAATTTGTCCACTCTTTTCCACTGAAGTTCAACCCAGAGGATGCAAATTTGCATTTCTGGCTGTTTTGAGAAGTTTGTACGCCCGCCCGGTCGTCGATTACGACAACTGAAATTTATTGTAACTTCGGAAAACGAACGCCGGGGTATGGGATGGTAGCTACAGACACCTTAAGGCTGACAACGCGAGCAGTATTCGGAAAATGACTATGTCAGCTGTTGGTTATTTTGTCAGCCATTCACCGTAAGCGTCAATATCAATCATAGGAACCGTGCCGCTAAACTGAAGTCGCGAGATTAGTTTGAATAGGAACGCAGTGGCTGGCTTACCTTCTTGTACCATGTTGTAGGTTCCGTCATCTCTACGGACAATATGTCCATGAGAGGCCACGCACCCGATGTCGAGTTGGCGATCATGCTTCCCTGCATCAAGGGCCTTTTCAAAGGACGGTCCAAGTGCCGGACTCCAATCGCTTTCTAACGTTAATAAACCCCCTATAATTGGTATAAGGGGCTTGGCTGGGTATGTTCCCCCTGCATGCGGGATCGGTAGGCTGGTACGGTACAAATTTCGAACGGATGCAATCTTTTTTTGCGCATATTTGACTAAATCTGCATTCGCTGTCTGCTTCGCCTCAAAGGCAGCATAAACGCTTTCAGCCGGAATGATGACCTCACCCTCATAGTTGAAAATGAAAGGTGAGTACTGGCGATCAAAGACGACAACATCGATCTGTTCACTAAAGCGCCCTTTGCTATCGACAACGAACGCTTTGGCGACCTGATATCGTTCAGGAAGATACATCTGGAGAAGCTCTAGCCAAATTTTTTCGCTAGCATCTCCTTTAGACACTGGGTGGGCAAGAGCTGCTCGAGCAGTAGCAAGCCGCCTCTGTATGTCCTCGTGTAGAGAAGAAAGGATAAGTTCCAAGGACCATTCCGGCATATGTTATTCCTCCAAAACACTGGGTTTAAGACAATGGGAATTTAGGGCCAAAGAACGCCCGCCATGCTTTGAGTGCTTCGCCATTCTTACCGCTCCGGGCCAGATTGATCGCTTTTGCGATATCTCGGTTGGCTGTATCCAGAATAGTTTGCGCCCGCGTAACAGCCGCTGCATCCATCCGGTCACTTACAGGTGAGCCTAAACCTGCAGGGTCTGGCCAATCTTCATGAATGCGATCACGCAGAGTCGCAAAAAGGGCTTGAAGCTCGCGATCAAATGAACCGCCCCATCCGCCATAAAGGCACTCAATTGCCATAACTTCGGTAAGAAACGAGGGCTTGATGGGTTTTTCACCATGCCGACTGTTTTGGTTCCAGTATTTGACCATCCGGACAAGCGCTTTCCACTCGTTTGAGTAGGCCTGATGTGCTTGCGTTGCTTTATTGGCGTGAATCTCTGGATTGGTTCCCATCCATTCACCGGTGGCGTTGTTGGGTATGGTATAGTTATTTCCTTCGACAAATGCAGGTACCGCATCAACGCTCACCACTCGGTAGTCGGTGTTGTCATCAGAATCGACAACTACGCCAAAATCAATCCCCACAGACCGGCTTTGCTTGGTTACAGCATCGCGGCCATATTTTTCCACTAGGGCGTCATCGAAAGCTGACAAAATCTTGTCGGGGTGCTTGTCCAGAT
>JAJRTM010000659.1 GCA_024278285.1 Planctomycetota bacterium | reverse complement strand
GGCGTTAATTTTCCCATCAAGTTTGGAATGATCGTCGTCCAGAAGCCAACCACCATCACGTACCCGGCTGAAACCCCGACAACGGTCGATTCTGCCATTTTATAGAAGGGATTATCCTTGTACAAAAATGAAAAGATAAACAGTGTAAAAAACGCACCAATCCACAAGCCAATCGAGCGAGACGTACTGACTTCTGCAATCCCGGCTTGCCTGTCAATTTCATCTGCAGCCACCCACTGACCTTCGACTTGTTTCACATATTCCCGTCCGGCCAGTTTTTCGGAATCGCTGACCGTCTGCCAAATCGCAAACAGGGCAATGAGCAGAAAAAGAATGGTCAGTTTTGTATGTTCAAATTTCATGGAAAGCTACTTTATCGAAATCTTTAAGAATCTATCTTTGCATCAGGCGATGCCGTGGTATGTTAACCCTCGGGTGACCCTGCTGGTTTATTAACGCTAACCAACGCAAACAATGGTCAGCAAAATGAATGGTCAGCAAAATGAACACGCGAAATTTACCAGGGCCATCACTGGCCCGGCTCGCCAATAATTTTATTCAAAGTCGTTGAATTCTTTTTTGCAGGAAAAACAGGATGTTGCCAGCCAAAATCAGAAAGATCATCAATAGATGTGCAATCAATTGCGGTCCCATTCGGCGGACACCTTCGCGGTATTCCGGTTTCGGTTCTCCTTCAACGTATTTTTCATTCACAAGCGTTTCGTACTCGGCAGCCCCCTTAATTGCCCCAAGCAGTCCCTTTAGTTGCTTGGGAACATAAGGGTACATGTACGGAGCCTGCACCCCGGTTACGCCTGCAACTATTTTTACTTTATCGGGATACGCAGTCGATCCGTATTGAACCCATTCCTTGCTGCCGGGATATCCTGCAGAAACATTTAATATCAATTCCATATCCTGAATGCTTTCCACGCCCTGACACATCGGTATCTGATCGATATTGAGTCCTCGTGCATCGGTCGTATAAAGTTCACGCAGGTCGGTCATAATAACCTTAATCACCCCTTCGTATCCTGGCTTGTATCCGAGATTGACATAATCTTCGCCGTAAACCAGATCGGGAAAATCGGTCAGAATGACTTTCGTAATGCCATCTTCCACCATTTGCGGACCAACTGGGACAAGCGACAGAAAATACATCTTCAACTTTTTATTCGCGCAGTGCAGAATGAACGAAGTCGCCATCGGTCCGAGTTCGCCTTCACTGGCAGGGTCGTAATCGAAAGCGAGTAGCACTTTATCGCCGGGCTGTAGTTTTTCGATTTCATCAAAAACATCCTGAGCCAGTTTCGTCGGTTTCTCCGGGAATTCCAGTTCGAGCAAAATAGGAATCGCCACCGCAAGAAACATCGAAAGAAATATCCATCGACGATCTAAATTGGCCAGCTTTTCAATTATTGCAATACCCATATTCAATTTCCTGATGAACTTTTATTTTACAGCACTGTTATCCGAGGGTTAACACCCCCGGCTCGCCATGTCCGTTTTAATCTTCTCCTGAACCGAGATACGACCGGTCCACACCAAGTAATATTTTCAGTGACGTAGAAACAATTCCAAGAGAAATCCCGATCATAATGGCGCGGTTTCCTGCCGTGTTCACAACCGACATAATGAAAATCGTAATGTTCTCGATACGAAACATCGGGAGATAGTCCGGCACAAAAGATGACAGCCAAGCTCCTGCGAATGTCCTTCCAAGCAGCACGATGAAAGCGGTTCCGAGTAACAGAAATGCTTCAATGTTTTTCGCCCGAAATGCCCGAAACGCAGCCGAAGCGACGTAAAAGGCCAGCAGCGAAAACATCGTTGCCGTCAGCGGTTTGAAGGCATATTCGTAAGCAAACCAGAAGGGAGAACCAGCTTGCTGGTAATACCCCGACCAGGGATATTTCATTTTGTGCGAATCAACCAGCAGCTTGTGTATTTGCTCATTCCAGAGATGTTCAATTCGGTACGGTTCCAACAAAAAAGAGTATTGTGCATCAGAAAGCTTTGAATCGCCTTTGGTAATCGCCAGGCAAATCAATTTGTTCCGGGCGCCAATAGTCGGGGCTTTCTGAAGAAATTCACTTAATGCCTGCTGTTGGACATCGTTCCAGTCGCCACGCTCCTTCAGATCGTTGGCAAGATTATCTAAATCGTACTGCTGGTCATCCACTTTATCCCGGATGAATTTCTTCTGCTCTTCGTTCAGTTTAATATCCGGCACTGTTGATGGTTTTGTCGGTTCAAGTTCCCGCACTCCCGACTGTTTTTCTTCCAGCAATTCCCGATACGTTTTTTCAATCGGTTTACTTTTTCCCGCTTCATCCAAAACGGAAATTAACTGATCTGCATTCCAACTGACTCCCAATAACGCAGTGAAAAGCTGCTCTTGTTTTTCTGTTAACTCACCTTCTAAAGAAGCGACTTTCTTCACAAAGCCTTCCGTATCTTTTTTCGACATGGGTCTACTGCGTGGAAAGATATTCGTAAACGCATCCTGCATGGCGGGCGTCAACGGACCTGTCAGTTCGAGTGATTGATCGACAAGTTTAGCTTGCCCGGCGAATTTCTCCGGGATTGTGAATTGCGAAGGAATCTCATGCAGTTGAAAGGTGATTTTTCGGTCTGTCTTTTCAGTAAGTTTCCTGACCGCTTCAGCCCAGTTGCCTGAATTATTCATCGCGAGCAATTCTTTTTCGTTTTCCTCAGTAAGAACCCCGGTTGCACTCAGAACTTCATGGTCAGCATGATAGATGACTTTCCCTCGCAATGATTTCGGAGCAGTCGCTTTTTCTGCAATCGCTTCAATCGCGCTTTGCCACGTGAGAATTTCGTGAGCAGCAAGCAGTTCCTTTGCCTGACCCGGCTTCATCCAACCACGGAAAGTGAGTGAAACAATTCGCCCGTCTTCCTGCTTGAGTTTCAGTTGTCTTTTAACAGAATCGGGAAGTTCTTCCTTCGCAAACTTGGCATCCAGATCAACCTGTTCAGAAAACGTCAGCGATTGGGGCAGATCATCCAATGAAAGCGTAGCGAATGTTTCGCCGAAACGTTCCTGATCCGTAGCCGGGGGAACGCTCCATTTGGTTAATCCAATCGTCAGCGTGATTGAAAATGCAAGGACGGTAATCAACGAATAAGCCCAGCCGGCGGCTCGATCACTCACTTTTTTCAGATGTATTTTGAGCAGATTTCCGCCACCCAGAATAAACGCAATCGCTGCAAGTATGTCGAACCAGACCGTCGCCGTCTCCCCCCAACTGACCATTGCGGGAATAAAAGCTGTGATAATTAACACAACGCCGCAACAAGCAGCTATCAATAAAGGAACCGTACGTTTCACAAGCGAAACTCCCGCTCTATTTCTATTAAACTCAGTAAAAAAACAACCTTCGTATGGTCCGCTATTGTGGACCACACATAATTTTCAATTTCAAATAACTCGTTTAACGGCAAGCCGAAGGCGACTGTTTTTTGCTTGCCTGTTCGGCCCACGAACGCAGTCGCCTTCGGCTTGCCGTTAAACGAAAAAGTTGGTACTTCCTGTATCCAACTCACATCCCTACAAAATACTCCAGACCGTTAAGGTCGCAAGGGTACATCCCCCCAACAACCAGACCGCAACAATAATTTTTCCGACATCCTGCCCCTTCAAACTTCCGAGTTCTTCCGGAGACCCAGACAAGTAAGCCGAAGCTGCAAACAGTTCTTCACCAATAAGCGTGTAATCACACGCTGCGACAAAGAAAGGTAACTGCGAAGGTTGTGCTGTCCCTGCGATCTGTATCGCACCGACAGAGTTCCCGGTCTCCGCCAGAATGAGTGACTCTGCAAAAAATGCTCCCAGATAAAAACAGGCAGCCGGTTTTTCGCGAACCATCATGCCGGAAACATACGCCACGTAACCGAATTGATCATCAGTCACGTAATACGCCAGGTCGGGGTTGTAAGCATCCGGTCTTCCAGCCGCCAGGTACGAACCTTGTAACGTTTCACGAGCCGCTGTCATTACCAGGGCGCGAGAAGTTGGCACTTCCACTTTGGCATCATATTCCGCAGCCGTTTTTGCAACGTGCGAAAGAATATTCAGCCCCGCAATTGTTTGAATATCGTTCATATCCTGAATGCCGGGGACGAACAGAACGGAACGCCCCATTTCGGTGGCACGTCCTACCGCTTCATCAATCGCTTCCAGTCCTGCGATGCGGCGCACCTTCAACTTCCAGCCACGCTTCGCGACTTCAATAAAGAAGATGACCGACCCACAAATAAGAATTCCCACTCCCGCCAGTTTCCATTTACTTCCCAGAAACCATTCCCGCTTTGCCTGAAGCGGCTGGGTTGTTTCCGCAATCATCTCTTTTTTCTCGTCCCCCTGCTTCCAATAGAGGCGATAAAAATATTCTGATTTCAAACTGAGTCCGCTGATTTCAATCGACGCCGTGCGGGTTTCTTCATCCAGTTTCCACGAACCATCATTGGGGGGGAACTTGGCGATCTCTTGATAAAGACCGCCTTCTTCTTCGGATTGCTTCAAAATAATCGTGCTGCTCGGTTTTTTACTGGTGATCGAGTCGTACACATTTTCTGAAAGTTCAATAGATACATCAATTTTATCACCCCCATCAAAAGGATGATCTTTGATGACCAATTTCGCCTGATCCGGTTGATCGCCTGCGTAGGCCGATCCCGCGGCCTGAACAGTCAGTCCGATGAGAATCAAACAGATTAAATACTGGAACTGCTTCATGAT
>JAJRTM010000658.1 GCA_024278285.1 Planctomycetota bacterium | reverse complement strand
TGGCAGGCCGCATTGATACTCCCTGCCGGATTAACAGCCAGCGACTCGATCACAATTTCAGCTCGTCGATTCAATCGTTTATCCCCCAAATTGATTCCCATAAGTTCCGCAGCAATCCCCTGACACATCCCGAACCTCCCTGGTCGATCCCTGATAATTCTTTAGTGGACATACAGGAGTGTCTTTCGCGCAAATTTCATGCCAAACGATTTCTTTCTTGGAAAATACCGGTTAAAACTTATGTATAAACAACAGGTGCAAGCACGCCATCCTACTGTCACGTGCTTTATGTTTTTGAGAATTTGCGCAAGCGTCGTAAACTTTTAGGATCACTCGAACAATTACTGTCGCATTTCGCTACAGGGATAGCTCAGACGCGGAGTGTCTGAGTTGCACCGCAACAGGAAGCCGAGAATGTGGTTTGATCGATTGTAAGATTCTCGAAATAATTATATTGACTGTAAAATGTGGGGAGTTGATTGATATTGGTCAATCACATTCTCGGCCTCTTGTGACTGCGTCACCCAGACGCGATGCGTCTGGGTCATCCAAAGATCACGACAGTTATTTCTCGAACGCCCCTTAACGTTAGTAACATAGAGGAAGAACCAAATTTAACTTCGACTTGTTGTTTAGCAAATGTGCCATGCTTGAGTGTGTGCAGTATATGCAGCCAGAGATGAAGAATAGAGAAGCCAAGTGAAAAGTAGACGTAAAAAAACGCCACTCCGGTAACATGGAGTGGCGTTTTCATTGGCTTATAGATTCTGACACAGACTGGCACTGAAAAGTGATGCCGGTTTTTCTCAGGATTGAAGCATCATTTCTGCGCGGGAACTTCCTTCAATCAAAGAAGAAAGATGCAGAAGTTCCTCTAGTTGTTCAGAACGCTGTTGTGTAAGCTCCGGGGTCGGGTCTTCTCTTCGTAGTTTTACAGAACTGCGAATATACCTCAAACCTTGAAGGAGCAAGTCCTGCTGACGTGTGGTTAGTTCTACTTTTCGTTGATCAGTCATGGGTATAACACCCTCCTATTTCGGAAGTCGGCCTCCGAACATCCCTTTTCTGATACCGACGATTTAATCCCGTCATCAGCCACTCACTCTCTCACAAAAGAGAATCAGCGACATTCTTGCCGGGCTTTTTTACTATAACGCAACAATCACTTGCTTAAATAATAGCAAATGCGGGGCCAAACTCAAACTAAAACAGAAATATTCTGTAATAAAAAAGAGATGAATTGGCACCGTGTAAGTGTAACCTGCCAAAATAGTACAAGTTATAATTGGGGCAGAAAGTTCTTCACTACTCTACCTGAATGAAGTCATCGAATTAGTGGGTGGGAAAACTTTCCCTCCGATTAAATCGGTCTTACGAGTGACACATTCGGTCTTTAGAAAATAATTGCAAAATTGTTGTAATCGTTACGAGCCTTTGCTTAACCTGCTGCTGGCTTTGCATTTCCTGATCGTAAATTTCCAGAGCGAAATGCTTCGCTCATCGCTTTGGGAATCTCGGCTTCTGCCAACACAACGTGCGCTCTGTTTTCCTGTGTTAATGCAGTCATTTCCGCCTCAGTCGCAACAGCGTTAGCACGTTTTTCTTCCGCTTTCGCGCGAGCCACCCGCACATCTGCTTCTGCCTGGTCGGCTTGCAGACGAGCACCAATATTATCGCCCACATCGATATCGGCGATATCGATGGAAACGATTTCATAAGCGGTTTGTGCATCCAGGCTTTTATCGAGGACCGCTTTGGCGATTAACATCGGATTGGACAGAACTTCTTTATGGTTGTTACAAGAACCAATTGCAGAAATGATACCTTCGCCAACGCGAGCAATAATCGTATCTTCAGTTGCCCCTCCGACAAGTTGAGACAGGTTGGTGCGAACAGTAACACGTGCACGGGCTTTTAATTGGATCCCATCTTTTGATACACCATCCAAAGTACTGCGAGAATGCCTTTTGGGGTCAGGGCAATCGATCACTTTGGGATCGACGCTTGTGCGAACCGCGCCAACAACATCCCGACCAGCCAGGTCAATCGCAGAAGCAGTATCCCAATTAAGTTCGATTTTTGCCCGCTGAGCAGCAATCAAAGCCTGAACAACCCGCCTGACATTTCCACCTGCCAGGTAATGTGCTTCAATAGCAACGATCGGAATGGAAGGAAGCCCCGCCTGAACCGCCATAATTCGGGAATCGATAATCGTATGAGGATTCACTTTTCGCAGTGACATCAAAACCAGACGAATAGGCCCCACATGCGAACCTGAAGTAAAGCCACGCAACCAAAGGTGGAAATACTTACTGAACAGGACCAGAAAGACAATCATCATAACGACAGCAAAAAATGTGATTGCCATGAAAAGAATTTGAGGCATTTCTCTATCCCGATCTACAGAGTTTCTTTGCATTCAATAAATTAAAAAGCCAACACACGATAAAACCGATTCCTTTGAAGCTTATAAAGAAAAAGATTTTCCGCAGCAGCGATTAAGAATCAACCTACTGCTTGAGCGTATATTACCGTTTATCCTATTGCCGATGCAAGTTGATGGCCCCTGTTCTCTGGCGAATATTACAGATCACCATCAGCTTACTTGATGAATTTTATTGCATAATAAGCGGAAACAGTGTAACTTTTTTGAACCGGTTTTATCACGACAACGTTGTGAAGGCAGGAGGGATCACAATGATTCAAAGGATATCTACGATATTTGTTGCGATTAGCTTTCTGCTTAACGGATTATGTGGATCGAATATTTTTGCAGAAGCAATCCTCACGCAACCTCATCATCAGGCAGTAGAAACAGCCGGGAGCGAGTTAAAAGCCGGCAGTTTGATCTTTCATCGTGGCAAATGTCTGAGTGTGAAACTTTACACGCGATCTCCCTTCACTCATGTTGCGATCGTGGTCCCCGAACGAAAAGGACCGGGCTGGATTGTTTACGATAGCGCACGCAAGCATGGAGTGCGAAAGAGTAAACTCAGCGACTACCTTGAAGAATCTTCCCCGGATGCCATTTCTTTCCTTCATCCTTGCAACAACTTGAATCCGAACCAGTCTGAACAATTGAGGAACGCGCTCGATGAACAACTTGGCAGATCTTACTCTATTAAGCAGCATTTGACAGGGAACAGAGCCAAAGGGATCCATTGCTCGGAATACGTCACCGATGCCTTGATCGCTATCGACCTGTTGCGAGCCAACAAACCGCCTCGTGTTTCGCCAGCCAGTCTGTTTGAAGGAATCCTGCAAGCCAATGTCTATCGCTCTGGGACTATATTAAAGGTGGCTCTTCCTATTGCTCCTGTTCCCAAAACAGAAAGCTGGTGCAGTCGAGTTTGGAATGATACCAAAACTTGCACCAGTCACTGTTACAGTAAGATGAGACAATTGATTCCCTGTAGAGATTAACAATGATATGAAAGACAACGATACAAAAGAAGGAATTTCTGTTCGATGATAAACAAATACTGTATCGTGCCTGTCGCATATTTTTTATTCTGCACATGCCTGCCTGCCGATGATATTTCTCGCAAGCCGGAAGATCAGGCTGACAGAGCGATTCACACCTTCATCAATCTGGGTCTACTTCACGATAGAGGATTGGCGTTGACAGGTTTTTATCAACCAGCCAACAAATGGCTTGGCGATAACTTTTTATTCGTTGATAACAAAATCATCCCACTGAGCAAAGAGATCCAAAGCACTTTGAAAAAAGAGACGCTGGGAAATTTAAGAAGATCTGACAAATTAACTGAAAACATACGATTAGATTCCAATGGCCCCGGCGAGGACAGCAAGGTTACCCTCCTTGCCTTTGTGATACTCAATGAGGCCGAGCGATCAGCATTACGGGCGCTATTGCTGCATAGAGAAGGATTACTGGCGTTAAGCAGAAAACTGTTTGTGGAGAAGTATGGAATTACCAGGCAGCAGCTCAAGGAAATGAAAAATACGACGAGACGAAATTATAATGATGTATCACTACCAATTCATCGGGCGATATTCTCTACTAAAGGTATTGAGACGGTGAATTATGTATTGGCTCTGAGAAAAGTATCAAAACTGAATGATGACGAAATTGCTGAAATCCTTACCAATCAGCAACGGTCCCTTTTGGTTATTGATATCAATAATTCAGTGAAACTGACAAAGAAAATTGGCTTTAACGAGTCGTATCTTTCTTGTCACAAATATACCGATTAGAAATTCAATAGAATAAAACACGATGAAAAAAATATTCTTGATCACCTGCCTGCTTTTTCTCTTTTTCTGCTCTGTATCAACTCCCGCCCGTTCAGCAAGGCGACCGAATATTGTCTGGTTAATATCTGAGGATAATTCAACGCATTATCTCAAACTGTTCGATGAACATGGTGCAGAAACGCCTGCGATTTCGAAAATGGCTGAGCATGGTTTGATCTTTGATAATGCTTTCTCCAACAGCCCGGTCTGTTCGGTGGCTCGTTCAACGCTGATTACCGGATGTTATGCCCCGCGCATCGGGACGCAATATCATCGCAAATACAAATTAGTGCCACTTCCAGAAGGGCTGGAAATGTTTCCTGTCTATTTAAGACGGGCCGGCTATCACACGACGAACAATGTAAAAACCGATTACAACGCAATACAGGGAAGACCGATTTGGGATGAAACTTCACGCAAAGCTTCCTGGCATTCTCGGAAACCGGGGCAACCTTTTTTTCATCAGCAAAGTTTCACAACAACCCACGAAAGCTCGTTGCACTTTTCTGCTGAGTCGATGAAAAACGACGCGACCGTTACCGATCCCGAAACAGTTTTTGTTGCTCCGTATCATCCCAATACCCCTACGTTTCGATACACAAACGCCCGCTATCGCGACAATATTCGCAAAGTCGATACCCAGATTGGAGCGATTGTCGAGCAGCTTCGCGAAGAAGGTTTGCTGGAAGATACGTTTCTGTTTTACTTCGGCGATCATGGCGGAGTTCTCCCCAGGGGCAAGGGGTATGCTTATGAAAGTGGCCTGCATGTGCCGTTGGTGGTGCGTGTGCCGGAAAATTATAAACACCTTGCCCCGGCTGCAATCGGTTCACGAATTCCCGGCTTCGTTAACTTTATCGATTTCGGCCCAACCGCTTTGAATCTGGCTGGAATTGATGTCCCGTCTGAAGTCGATGGGAAACCGTTTCTGGGGAAAAACATTAGCTTGACAGAATTGAACCAGCGGGATTTTTCTTTCGGGTACGCAGACCGTTTCGATGAAAAATACGACCTGGTTCGCACGATCAGAAAAGGGCGGTTCGAATATGTCAGAAACTATCAGCCGTTCAATGTCGATGGCCTGCAAAACAATTACCGCTACCGCATGCTTGCTTTTCAGGAATGGCGAAAGTTGTACCGTGAAGGAAAATTGAATGCGGCTCAGCGTGAATTCTTTGAAAGACGCGACTGCGAAGCGTTGTACGATATCAAAAACGATCCCCACGAAATTAAAAACCTGGCCAGTGACCCCCAATATGCTGAAACGCTTACTCGCTTGAGAGGCTTGATGTCAAAGACGGTTAACGGGCTTCCTGATTTAAGTCTCTACCCGGAAAATTATCTCATCAAAAAAGCGTTTGATAATCCGGTTGCCTTTGGGCGATCGCATAAAAAGGAAATTGCTCGTTTGAATGAAATTGCCAACATCAGTCTGTTGCCATTCTGTAAGGCAAAATCAGAGATAGAAAAAGCTTTGAATTCGACAAACGACTGGCAGCGATACTGGGGATTGATTGTTTGCAGTTGTTTTGCAGAACAGGCGAGTCCTTTCATCGAAAAAGCGAAACAGCTTGCTGCTGATGATAGCAATTTGCTAGTCCGAACCAGAGCCGCGGAATTTCTGGGATTGATCGAAGCGGTCAACCCGTCTGTGGTGCTGTTGGATGTTTTGAAGAAAACGGACGACCCTGTTGAAGCGGTTTTGATCCTTAATACAATCGTCCTGTTGCGAGATCATGCCCCCGGTTATCAAATCGAAGTCTCGCACAAAGAGCTGGCACCAGGAATTATCGACTTCGAAGATGTTCAACGCCGCATGAGCTATCTTGATCCAACCTACCAACTGCCGGTGAAAAAGAAAAAACGAAAGCCAAAGAAAATTAAGTAAGTGGATTACCTGAAAATATCAAATTTTACATAACGGAAAGATGAATGATTAAATTAACTGGTCATCGGGCATTGGTCACCGGCTCGACAAAAGGCGTTGGACGGGCGATTGTGGAAGCATTCGCGGCTGCTGGGGCCGACGTGGTTATTCATGGTCGCAAAGCGGGAGAGGAATCGGAACTGGTTCTTGCCAACTGCCGCGCTGCTGGCGTGCAGGCAGAATTTATTGCGGGTGATCTTTCGGGGCCGACAGAAACGGTTGTTGATGAGGTTTACGATAAAGCGATTGCAGCGCTGCCTGGTATTGATATTCTTGTGAACAATGCGGGAACTTATATCGACAAGCCATTTCTGGAAATGGATCTGGAAACGTATCACACAACAATGCGGCTCAATGTTGCTTCCCCTTATTTTCTGACGCAGCGTTTCGCCAAAGATTGGGTAAAGAATAATGTGAATGGGCGAGTGATTCTGATTGGCTCGATCAACGGTCGTCTTGCAGAGCCGGTCCATACCTGTTACGACGCCTCTAAAGGGGCAGTCGAAATGATGGTGAAGTCGTTTTGCGTTTCTCTGTCGCCGTATAATATTCGAGTCAACGGTTTGGCTCCCGGACTGGTCAGCACGCCGTTGACATCCATCATTGAAGAAGATCCACGATTCAAAAAATGGATGGAATTACATACGCCGAACGGCCAAGTCCCCGGTCCTGAAGTTTGTGCGGAAGGAGCAGTTTATCTGGTCAGTGATGCCGCCCGTCATGTTCATGGTCACATGCTGTTAATCGACGGCGGTATGAGCGGCTGGCAACAACCGGATATGCCAGCAAGTTATCAACCAGAATGAACCGCGAACTTTCTATCAGCGCATAAAAAAAGAGCCGGGCAGTAATGCTCGGCTCTTTTTATAATGACTCTGTTTTCCTGATTAGCGGCTCAGGAACGCCACGACCTGACCGACATCAACCGGCAGGCTGACATCATCAAAAGTTGGTAGTGAAGTAACGATTGCTTTGAGCTCTTTATCGTCAAAAGAGATAAACTCGCAAGTGGATGCCTGATGGCTATCGACCACTTCACGGTACATTTTGTGCAAGTTTGGACGGTTTCTTAACGTAACCACATCGCCAGGCTTAACCATGATGGATGGTTTATTGACGGTTCGTCCATTCAACTGGAAGTGAGAATGAACAATTCCCTGTCGAGCCTGCGGGCGGGTTTTTGTAAACCCGGCTCTGCGGACGATATTGTCGAGACGACGTTCGCAAATGATGAGCAGGTTTTCCCCGGTGTTACCTTTTAGCCGACGACCTTCCTTGAAATACTTGCGTAACTGACGTTCGCGGAAGCCGTAATAGAACTTGATCTTCTGCTTTTCAGTTAAAGCGAGACCGTAGTTGGTTGGCTTTTTCCGCCGAGTGTGCATTCCCGGTGGAAAATCTCGCTTTTCAAAAGCTCGCAGTGCCCCTGCACTTTCAAAGACTGCCGCACCTAAACGCCGGTTAATACGGGCTTTCGCACCAGTATAATGCCCCATCAGTTACACCTCGATTGAACTAACATAATGACCTCGTTGATAGACAAACTTACTATTATACATGAACGACAAACACCCCAGCATCGCGCAGAAGACCCACACAAGACCGGAAGTTGCGTTCCGATTGTCAAAAGCAAACGAGAGTTATCCCCGATCCGCTTTCAAGCGTCAACCGTCTGACGGGAAGATTAGCAAAAAAGGCCTTAATTCTTTGCAAAAATCTGCGGGATTGTCAGCCGTGAATTCAAAATGGCCCTTGGCAGTGAGTATTCAATTGAACACCTCGGGATATCCAGCCAATCCTGGTGAGAAGTTTTGCAGTGATTTCCGTAAAAACTGAATGCAAAGCGGTAACCGGCTTCTTGAAGGATTTGCTTTGTCTCAGAAGTGAACATATGAGCCTGCCCAACCGGGTATCCAAAGCTGAGCGGTGCGGTGCCAAGTTTTTCGGCGAGTCGATCCCTGCAACCGACAATCTCCTCACGCTGGCGAGAAGCTGAAATCTGAGCAAGAATGGGATGGTTCACCGTATGACCACCAAATCCCATGGAAGCCTCGTGCATTTCCTGGATCATCTCCCAGCTCATTCTAAGATTTTCAGCAAGTGAAGGGGGGCAACGTCCTGCCCCCGTAGCTTGTGCCAGGCTGGAGAGGTAGTCATCAGTTTCGTCATCCTGCAAACTCCAATATCTCCGGACGGCTTGTCCTATTGCCTGTGATGGGTACCCTTCACCAATTTCTAACGGTGCATCAAACCACTTATCAGCAGGAATTGTATTCACCTGTGCATTTCGGACCATCCAGGCAATTTCGCTCCACCAGGCAAATCGCGGGCTATCGATGAAGCTGGTAGCGATAAAGAAAAGGGCGGTGGCATGACAAGCCTTCAGGACAGGAAACGCCAGTTCGTAGTTATCGCGGTATCCATCGTCAAAAGTGATGAGGATGTGCTTTCCCCTGTCGGCTTTCAAGACGGTCTCTAGATCATCGACAGTAATCAAATCAGCAGATGACTGAAATAATCGTACCTGTTTTTCAAAATTTTCCTGAGAGGCACTGAAAAGATTCCGGTCAAATTCACATTCCAGCGGGTCGCCAATTCGATGATAGTTCAGTACCAGCAGGCCCGACCAGCTATCCCAGTGACGCAGCAGACGATTAGCCCCCGAATAATCGAGAACATTGGCCAGGAAATGCTTTTTCCCGGATGGAAATAATCTACGAATCAACTGCCTCTCCATTTTTGTAAAGAAAATAACCGCTTAAATAGCTTTTGCTACTAATCAATGAAATCCCGTAGGTTAGGCTTTCTAGCCTGACACAATCACTCGGAAACTTTTCGAATAGTTATTTTGAGTTCGCTGGTAAATCGAAAGTTGATGATTTTGGAAACCGCATTTGTCAGGCTGGAAAGCCTAACCTACTTTTCCCTAAGGAGATAGTCCCTTAACGGCAAGCCGAAAGTGATATTCGCCCCTGCTTGTCCAGTCCGCGTACGCAGTCGCCTTCGGCTTGCCGTTAAACAATTATGCCATTCTTGTCTTGACCGCGAGTAGTATACGGTAACGGACCGTACAAACTTTAACGGATAAATACAAACTCTTTCACGTTAAACATGATATGACAAACATCACTCCAGATATCAATTTCGCTTCGTCCGGTTTTCAGTTCTTTTTCAACAAAGCCTGAAATTTGTTCGATTTCTTTGCGGGTCGGTTTGCGGGAGAAAGCCTGTAGATAAATTTGTTGGACTCTTTTTTCGGAAGATTTGTTTTCATGTTCAAGAATTGAAACCGCCCAGCGATGTGCCTGCTGTACACCAAATTGATTATTCATCATCGTCAGTGCCTGAGCCGGGACGTTGGAAACGGATCGCTTCCCGGCTGTGGTCATCGGCAGGGGATAATCGAAAGCAAGAAACAACGGCGTTAGAAAATTGCGTCTGACATTAATGTAAATGCTCCTGCGACCGTTCCCATCGAGCGGGCCAGAAGTGGAGGGGCGCCCGCGTCCCTGCATGAACGGGGTCAGGTAAGGCGGAATCGAAGGGCCATACATTTCTGTATCGAGTCTGCCGGAAACAGTCAAAATAGCATCCCGAATCGCTTCCCCTTCGAGTCTACGAATCGGCATGCGATGCCAAAGTCTGTTTTGGGGATCTATTTCAATTGTATCTGTTCTCAAATCGCTGCTCATGCGATAGCTCGATGTATTCACCAGTAAGCGGTGCAACCATTTAATGCTGCGATGATGGCTGCGAAATTCACTCGCCAGATAATCGAGCAGCTTCGGATGGCTGGGCGGAATCCCCATTTTCCCGAAATCATCGGGAGTCGAGACCAACCCTCGTCCAAAATGATGCTCCCAGATGCGATTAACAATCACACGATCAAACAACGGATTTTGTTTCGAAACAATGCTGCGGGCAACTTTAAGCCGACCGCTGGATGCTTGCGGAATGAGGTTGTCTTTCCCCCCGAATATTTCCAGAAATCGACGCGGTATTTCCTCAGCCGGCTTTTTGGAATTGCCTCGAATTAAATGCGGAGAATTGATCCCCGAACCTTCCGTCGTCGCCAGCGCTAACTTTGGTTGACCGAGTTTCGATTCGAGCTCTTTCAAGTTCAGATAAAATTGATCGAGCCAATCTGGACGCTCCATCTCCATTTCATTTTGCTTCGATTGCTTGAGCATCCAGTTAATCAACGTTCGTTGCTCATTGCTTAACGAAACGGTTTCGCTTTTACTGTCACGATATCGGTCAAGAACTTGTTGCAGAATTAACTGGTATTTATGTTTAAGAGCTTTCAGTGAGTTTATCTGTTCCTGTTCAAGCATTGCTACCAGAGACGGCAGCGGTTGTTCGGTTTGCAATCGGTCGGCTGAAAAGCGAATCTGATCGATCTGTAGAAATCCCTCTTCTTCATCGAAAATTTCGATATAAGCACGATGCCCAATCCATTTCTGTACATTCTGCCTCAGCCAGCGTGGTTGATCTGCGACAGGAATCGGCAAAGATAATCCGCCATAAATTGGATTTTTGATGTGCTGGAATCCATCAATGACCAGATTGAGTTGCCCACTTTTCAATTGCCCTCGATGCCGTTTTAACGTCAACCGATTTCCAGCCGAGCGACAAATATGGTAATCGATAAAAGGCTTGTCGATAATAAACGTTGCCGAGCGGATCACACCGTAACTGCGACCGCTTGCCGTGCCGGTATGCAAAGTATTGTTGCCATGCACCGCGAGAACCGGTTTCCAGGGGTTCGGGCTGGTGATGATCGTTTCGCTTGAATCTACAGGCTGCGTAAACGCCTGACCGTGACTGCTCCAGCCTTCAGGAATCCCGTTTGCAAAACTCGCAAAAATGACTGAAGTTTTTTCTGTTTCACTTTGCTGTAGTTTTCGTTTTTGTATTTGAGCAAGAATTCGTTTTTTCTCTGCCAATATTTTTTGCTGATCGTTCAGTAATCGAAGCTGCTTCCAGGCATATAAAGGATGCTCAAGTTGATTCAGCTCTGAAGCTTCCCAGTCAACTGTTGTTTCATCCTGCATCAGGTTATCTAAAAATTCTTGCAATTGCTGAGAACTGAAATCAATGAGTGCCGCCCGGTATTCCTTTTTCAACTGGTGAATCTGCTGAACTGTTTCATCGAGCGGTTTTTGCCTGCGGATATCGATGTAATGCCTGCGGGAACTTTCCATGATACCTGAAAGAGCGTAATAATCTTTGATGGAAATCGGATCGAACTTGTGATCGTGACACCGCGCACAGGCAACCGAAGTTCCCAGAAACGCTTTTGAAAGAACATCGATCTGGTTATCAATTAAATCGCACTGCTCGGCTCGCACATCAACCGGCGAATGTTTTCCCTGCCCCATCCAGAAAAATCCGGTCGCCAAAACCGATTCATTTTCATTAACGTCCGAGCGAAATCGCGGCTTTTTCAACAAATCGCCTGCAAAATGTTCAATCGCAAATTGATCAAACGGCAGGTCGTCGTTGAAGGCGCGAATGACATAATCTCGATAATGCGAAGTGTGCGAAATTTCATAATCGAATTCATGCCCCAATGTTTCGGCAAAGCGAACCAGATCGAGCCAGTGTCTGGCCCAGCGTTCTCCATAATGCGGCGAAGCGAGTAACCGCTCGACAAGTTTTTCGTAAGCATCAGACGCAGGATCATTCAAAAACTGATCAAGTTGTTCTGGAGTGGGGGGCAGGCCGATTAAATCGAAGTAGAGTCGCCTCGCCAAAATTGCTCGATCTGCCTGCTTGGAGGGCGTTAACTTCGCTTCCTCCAGTTTCGCCAAGATAAATCGATCCACCGGCGAACGAGGCCAATCGGTCTGCTTCACTTCTGGGACAGCCGGGCGGTTGATCGGTTGCAGCGACCAGTGATCGGTATCCAGCACAAAATTTTTCGCCTGACTCGCTTGAAGTGAAGCATCGCTTTTGGGCCACGCGGCTCCGTCCTGAACCCATTTGGTAATCGCTGCGATGTTTTCTTTCGATAACTTTTTATCGGGAGGCATCTGGTAACCATCGGGATCGTAATTGATCGCCAGGATCATTTCACTCTCAGCAGGCGAACCCAAATTCACCGCAGGGCCGGTGTCTCCCCCCTGCAGTATCGCGGATCGAGAATCAATACGAAATTCGCCCTCCTGTTTTTCAGGACCGTGGCATTTCTGACAATGCTTCACAAAAACCGGACGAACTTTCTTTTCAAAAAATTCGATCTGCGCTGCGGTCCCTTCGGATTTAGTAACATTCTTTTCTTCAGCAAAAACAGAAGCTCCCTCAAAGAAGTGAAACCCGAAACAGTTCACAAACCCCAGGCAGATAATGAAGAGAAAAACGGAGACGGAAAAACGACCGAGTTCAAATATTGAAAGATATTTTCTGTTCATTACGGCGTTTATTCCAGTGAGGAGGGATTCAGTTTCCGTGCAGCGTGCATCGTTTTACTAACGTTTAAAGTTTGCGAACGGCTCGCAAATATTTAGAAAAACAGTTTTGGGTTACGGCTATCAAAATGAACCAGCCGTGCTGGGTTCAATTTGAGTATAGAAGAGATTAACAGATAAATCGAGCTTTATAAACATACTTGCCTGAAATAGAATGGACAGACGTTTTGTATCAACATTGGGGAAAGAATAATTATCATGTCTTCTTATTTGTGCCTGGTCATACCGTGGACTGGTAAATAACCCGGAAGATGGGAGAGATGAGGGGGGGTTGTATTGAGCAACTGTTGCGCGAAATAACGGTTTCGTGTGCCACGGCTCTGTGAGCCGTGCTGCGTTAGAGATTGAATTATCCCAAAACAAAGCTTGAATTTCAGTTCGCACGGCTCACAGAGCCGTGGCACCCAACAGGGGATCATAAAACAAAGCGCAAC
>JAJRTM010000657.1 GCA_024278285.1 Planctomycetota bacterium | reverse complement strand
CGTCACAACGTCAAAGCGATTGCCAAAGCAGAAGAGGAATTGAAGAAAGCAAAAGAGCAGGCGGCAACACTGGAAACGGAAATAGCCAGCCTGGCAGAACTTGCCAAGACTGTTACCGCAAAACAAGAGAAAAAAAAGGTGACGGAAAATACGAAGCAGGCAAAGGCAAATCATCAGCAGGCATTAGCGAAAGTGAAAGCTGCCGAGAAGAAACTAACAGCAGCAACGAATACTGCCAAGCCGAAAGATATCGTTGATATCGTTGTTTCCAAACCTTGCACCATTCGAGTTTTACCAGCGGAGAAAAAACCATGAGCCATCCATTTCATGCGTCAGGTTTGAATTACTGTGCCGGTCCGGAATCTCGCCGAGGTTTTATGCAGATGGGACTCGCTGGGTTCGCCAGTCTGAGCCTGCCGGGGATTCTTCGTTTGCGAGCTGCAAGCCTGCCTGCGCAAAATCAAAAACGTAAGTCTGTCATTATGGTCTGGCAACCGGGCGGTTGTTCGCACATCGATACTTACGATCCCAAACCAAATATTCCCAGCGAATATCGGGGACCGTTCAATACCATCAAAACTAAAGTGCCGGGAATGCTCTTTTCGGAACTGCTGCCGCTACAAGCACAAATTGCAGATAAAATAACCGTCTTGAGATCGATGCGGCAAACCGCGGGCGGTCACCCAGCCGGAACAATGCAACTCCTTTCTGGCGACCCCGCAACAAGGGATAAACCAAAGCCAAAACTCCCCGACTGGATGTGCGTGGCCAATTATTTACAGGCACGCGCGGGAACTCGCAACAGCCCACTGCCTGCTTATGTTTCGGTCAACGGACCGGGCGGTTCTTACAACGGACCCGCATATCTGGGAGAAGCCTGCGCCCCATTTACGGTGACAGGCGATCCGAACAAGCCGAACTTCAGTGTGCCGAATATCGGATTGGGAAACCTCAACGAAGTTCGTCATCTTCAACGACGCTCTCAATTGCGTCACAATTTAGATCTGCTGGAACGTTCTTTCGATAAAGCGAACGAACTTCAAGCGTTGGATGAATTTGAAACGCAGGCAATGACTTTGTTGACAAATCCGAAAACGAAAGAAGCATTCGATCTGACCAAAGAAGACGACAAAACACGTGACCGCTACGGACGCAACACCTGGGGCCAACAACTGCTGATGGCTCGCCGGTTAATCGAAGCGGGAGTCGATATTGTTACCAGTAGTTTGAAAGGCCCACTTTGCGGGCGTGTGGGAAACTGGGACGATCACGCGGTGAATCATCACGTTTTCGATGCGTTGCGTTTCCGTTCAAAAGCGTATGATCAAGCGGTCTCTGCACTCATTTCAGATATTTATGATCGTGGTCTCGATGAGCAGGTGCTGGTGGTTGTGACGGGCGAATTTGGTCGTACACCGAAAATTAGTTACCAGCCAAGTACGGGGGCGGGCAATGCGAGCGCTCCTGCAGGAACCAAACAGCCCGGCAGAGACCATTGGCCCCGCGCTTTCTCTAACATCTGGGCAGGCGGCGGAATCGAAACAGGGCAATTTATCGGAGCAACAGATGCGCTGGGAGAAGATTCCGTCGAAAGAGTCTGCAGCCCCGGAGATTTTCTTGCGACTATCTATCACCACCTGGGAATCAATTCAACCAACATCGCGATCAAAGACTTTAACGGTCGCCCGACCCCGATTGTCGATCATGGCAAACCAATCCCGGAATTGATGGGCTGATAGAGCTAAGCCTTTTTCGTAGGGTGCGCCCCAGCGCATAGTGACAACACAGGGTGCGTCGCGACGCGGCTTTTATGCACGTGTTATACACATGCCTGAATTGGTGCGTTACAACGCACCCTGCATTACTGGAGTTAGATAACTTATTTGAATGCCTTCCGCTTGCACATCCAGAGATAATTGGACAAACTGCGTGTAACAACTTTTGTTAACACCTACCTGTTTAATGGATTTCTTGACGCATGCGACTCCAATATTCTGAAAATAATCAACGATTCTATTTTTCGTTTCTCACTCGCTTTCTATGTCTGTTATTTGCGGGCTTACTCGGGATCAACGGGACGGTCTGCCTGGCTGCATCAGAAGAAGATCCGGAAGAGTCTGATTTCCCGCCGGGACTACTTGCTGTTTATCAAACGGGGCAAACAAAAATTGAACGGCTCGATCCGCAGGTTTCTTTCAATTGGGGAAGCGACTCGCCCGATGTTCGTTTAGCTGCCGGTCCTTTTGAAGCGAACTGGACGGGACTGTTTCTCGTCAAAGGAGATGGCAAGCATCGCTTTCACGTGTACCTGCAGGGCGATGTCGAATTACTGCTCAATGGAGAAACTGTTCTTAAAGGATCATCCGATCAACCGCAATGGATCAACGGGAAAGATGTCGAACTCGAATTCGGCGAGCAGGAAATTGAAGTTAAATATAAAAAGACGGGTAACGGGGCGGTCATCAAACTGTTCTGGTCGAGCGAACGGTTTGCCATCGAACCGATTACAACACAACTTTTATTTCGCGAAACCGGACGCCCTGATTTAGCGTTGTTGGAGCGTGGGCGGCTCGAATTCAAAGCGAGTCGTTGTGATCGCTGCCACCTTTCTGCAACCGCGGAAACATCTCTTCCTGCACCTTCTTTAGAGAAAACATCAACGGGTCTTTCGAATGATTGGATTGTTCAGAAACTGACCGAACAATCCGGCAAGCATAATCGGATGCCCGAGTGTCAAATGGAAAATCAGCAGGCACGCGACATCGCAGCGTATCTTCAATCGACCTCAGCAAAAAAAGTGAAGCTACCGAAACTGAATTCAAAAAAGCCTAAAGATGACCGCCAGCAAGGAGAATTGCTGGTCCTATCTCTCGGTTGCCTGGCGTGTCATGTGGTGAATGATTTGGGGCGATCCGATCTATTCGGTGGCGGCGAGTTATCGCAGATCGGTTCCAAGCGATCTGCACAATGGCTGCTTCAATGGATGCGAAAACCGGAAACGCTTAATGCTCATCATCGCATGCCGACATTTTCGTTGAGTGGAAAAGAGCAACGACAACTCGCCGTGTATCTTTCGGAATTGAAAAATGTCAAAGCGGGATAATTATCTAAAAAGGAAAAGGCAACATCGAAACAGATCGCCAACGGTAAAGAGTTAATCACGAAACTGAATTGTGCAGCCTGCCATCAAATCCCGGGCATCAAAGCGAACAATAATATCGTTCCATTGAAAGACGACTCAGGTAACCGTGGCTGTTTTCGAACGGCGAATAAAAACCGACCTTCCAATCAGCCGTTGTTTCGTCAAACGAATGAAAAGAGTTTGACATCCTGGATCAATAATCTTCCGAAAAACTGGTCAGAACTTGCTAAGCAATCGCACACATTTCAGGATGGTGCTGATTTGTTGTTGGAGAAAAATTGCCTGGCGTGCCATTCGAGAGATCGGCAACCGGGCAACGTGGTGATTGCGGGGAAAGTTTCGCAGGTTGATTCCCGTTTGAAAGGACAGTCTCAAGGGTTAATTCCGCCTCATTTAACAGCCGTCGGGGATCGCTTGCAGGATGCCGCCTTGATCGAAGCGATTTCCGGTAAACAAAAGACGCGCCGACTG
>JAJRTM010000656.1 GCA_024278285.1 Planctomycetota bacterium | reverse complement strand
GCATGGTACGCACGTCACAAACGGGAACTTCCCTGGCGCGCGACTTGCGATCCGTATCGTATCTGGCTGAGCGAAATCATGCTGCAACAAACAACTGTTGCAACCGTGATGCCTTATTTCGAGCGATTCTTAAATCGTTTTCCGAATGTGACTTCTCTAGCCAATGCAAACGAAAGTGATGTACTTCGGCTGTGGGAAGGCTTGGGATACTATTCCCGCGCAAGAAATATCTTCAAGACCGCTCGTATCATTTCAGAGCAATACAACGGCGAATTTCCACAAGATCTTGATGAACTGCAGATGCTGCCGGGGATTGGACGTTATACAGCCGGGGCAATATTTTCGTTTGCGTATAATCGACCTGCTCCCATTGTCGAAGCAAACACGCAGCGGCTGTATGCACGACTGGCTGGCTATGCGGAAGATTTGACCAAATCAGCAGGACGAAAACTTCTTTGGGCAGTCGCTGAGGAACTGTTGCCGAAGCGTCAGCCGGGAACTTTCAATCAAGCGTTAATGGAACTGGGGAATCAGGTTTGCACTCCGAGCGAACCAGCTTGCAATTACTGCCCGGTTTCAGATTATTGCATCGCAAATCAAACAGGTAAGCAACACGAAATCCCCAGACCAAAAAAGAAACCGGAAATCACTGCGGTCACTCATTTATGTATTGCAGTAGAAAAAGGAAATAAATTCCTGCTGCATCAATACCAGGAAACAGAACGCTGGGCCGGCTTGTGGGATTTTCCTCGCTGGGAAATAAAGGCTTCTGACACCCGGTTATTTGAACAAGAACTGGCGGTGTTATCGCAATCAAAACAGAAAGAAAAGACGTTATTCGATCAACGCGAACTTCATGGCGAGATTTTTTCGTGGATCGAAAACGAAGTTTGCCAGCGATACAAATTCCAGATGAATCTCACTCACCCGATTACAACCATCAATCATGCAGTCACGCGGTATAAAATTAGATTGATCGGCCTGCAAGCCAAGCATCTTTCCGGACGAATCGGAGCCGGGTTACACAACTGCAAATGGGTCAGTCCCAAGCAGTTCGACCAATACCCACTCTCCACAACCGCCCGTAAAATGGCAAGAATAATTGAGTAGGCGAAAAAGCGTTGATTAATCAATGCTTATTTTTTAGCTGGCAGGAATTCCAGCGATTTCACAATCGCCAGGTCACGGTCATTGAGGACTTCCAGGTTGGCGCGTTCGACGGCGAAGACGAAGGAGACTTGTCTGCCGTCGGGATTGGCGCAGAGGTAGTAAATCCAGATCATTTCCAGATCGGTCGCAGAGCCGGCTGCAATCACTCGGAAAATGAAGTTGCCATTATCGCTGGGGACTTCGCCTGCATCGACGATATCGCTTAACTGATCCGCTAACGAGGTTCGGATATCTTTTTCAAACTGTTCAGGCGGCACATGTTCTCCCGGTCTGGCGGAGCGAATTTTGGCGATGTTGCACTGACTGATTAAACTGCCCGATTCAACCAGCCGTATTACGGTTACTTCCGGCAATTCCTGAAACAGATGCCAGTTGCGATCATGCTGCAACCGAACATTCCAATGTTTTGATTGAAACTGTAACAGCTTGGAAATGGGAGGCGGATCAAGTGGGATTCCGACAACGAGGTTGTCGGGAATTCCTTTTTCAGTCGGTAGCAAACTCCGTTTCCATTGAATCGTTGCGGTGACATCCATGCCGGGAGAAACAGTGCTGATACTTCGTTGTTCCTGCTGGGTCAATTTGAAAGATGTGAGCATTTTCTGCTTGAGGTCGAATATTGCGGTGCCATTAAGAATGACTTTCACTTCTGCACCCGCGGTCGCTCCCGATACTTCCCCGGTAAACTGTAATGTCGCCTGGTTATCTTTTACGGAAAGCAGTTTGCCTGTTAATTTTGTCGTGGTCGCTGCTTCAATCCCTGCGAACATTTGGGCCGCCCAGTCGGGTACCGTCCACGTCTCTTCGAGTTCAACATCTTGAGTTGGCAGCGCCGCCTGCAAGCAAAGGGGATCTCCTGGAATGGTGAGCAAATCAAGATCGCTTCGTTTGAGCAGAACTTTACTGTTATAAAAAACGAGGCCAGATCGATTTCCTTCTGCAACAACCTGAAAGAGTTGCGGAGAAATCTGGATGGTTGTTGTTTGTTTCTTCACAAC
Organism: Planctomycetota bacterium; assembly: GCA_024278285.1. Lineage (GTDB taxonomy): Bacteria > Planctomycetota > Planctomycetia > Planctomycetales > Planctomycetaceae > Rubinisphaera. The sequence goes on along the minus strand of JAJRTM010000656.1, from coordinate 2,419 downwards.
AACTTTTGAATGAGCTTGTTTGAAAATACGAACCGAACGCCAGGCACGAGCATCTCGCCCTGCAGAAGGAAGCCGACGTTCAATGTAGTCCATCGATGCTTGTAACTCGAGCGGGAGATCGGTCGGTTTTTTTTCTTTGGAGGGCGTTTTCAATGTCCCGGTTGCCTGCACCTGAACAGAGATGCGAAAAGAGCGAGGCTCATTATCAGCTTCACGAATCTTGAACGATTCGGCAAGTAAAGCAGAATTCAAACCGCAGGAAACAGCAGCGATAAGAATCGCAGCGACTTTCATTTTCAACATTATCTTCATCCTTGATAAAGCAGAGTAACCAGGGAGTTAACACCCCCGGCTCGCTAATAACTTATGAAAGCAGATCAACAATTTCTTCCTGGGTGAACGGTTTAGCAAGGCGGGCACCAAGTTGTGAAACGACTCGTGATGCGGCGTGAGAAGCGAGATGCCCTGCGTCGTGCCAGTTTAATCCGTTGGTAATTCCATAAAGTACCCCGGCTGCATACATGTCGCCCGCACCCGTGGTATCGATCGCATGTGTCGGGACACCTTCAATTGGAATCGCAGATCCGTTATTCATAATCAGCGAACCATCTGAGCCCAGCGTCATCGCGACACTTTCAGCATGCTTATGAATTTCATGTGCACAATCAATCGCATCTTCTTTGCCGGTTAAACTGCGCGCTTCTTCCAGGTTGCAGAACAGCAAATCGACCGGTCCTTCGATCAGCGCCCAGAATTCATCTCGGAAAAGATTGATAAGAAAGGGATCGGATACCGTGAACGCGACTTTGACATCGTGTTTCTTCGCCAGTTCGATTGCTTTCATCGCTGCTTTTTTTGTGGAATCTCCCGTGAAAAGGTAACCTTCGATGTAAACATATTTTGAACGGGCAATTTCGTCTTCTTCGATATCATCTTCGCTTAGCTCGCAAGAGACGCCGAGGTTGGTCAGCATGGTTCGTTCTGCATCTTCGGTAATAAGAATGACGCACGTTCCGGTTTGTCCGTCAATCGAAGCGACTTCAATACGAACGCCAAGCTTTCGCATATCTTGCAGACAGAAATTTCCGATTTCATCGTTGGCAGTTTTCGCAGCGTAAGCGGCTACGCCTCCGAAATCGACAATCCCCATAATCGTATTGGCCGCAGAGCCTCCCGCACAGCGAGTGATCGGCGTGCCATCCAAGCGGTCGAGAATTGACATCTGTGTCTGCTCATCAACCAGCGTCATCCCTCCTTTGGGATACCCGACCGATTCAAGAAATTTATCCGAAACATGAGCCTGGATATCGACCAGAGAATTACCAACGCCGTAAACATCGTATTTCATAACATGAGTCCGCAAATTAAAAGGCGAGCCGGGTCAGTGATGACCCTGGTTAATTAGTATTGAGTGTTAAGAGAATCTCAAGTTCCATCTTTCCTCGTTCCCAAGCTCCAGCTTGGGAACGCAAGGGACAGAAGCTCCAGCTTCATGCCGGTATTGAAAATCATCGAAAACAATTAAAACTGACCGGAAGGAGGACCTTCCCAGACGTCCGTTCCCAAGCAGGAGCTTGGGGACGAGGAGACATCCCCGGCTCGCCTGGTGAATGTCTATTATTAGCCGTCAATTGGTTCGCTGCGAGGGTAAGAGCCGAGCAGGCGTAACGCGACCGCTTTCTTTTCCAGTGCAGCGAGTGTCTTCTTGATTTTTGCATCCTTCTTATGCCCTTCGAAGTCGAGGAAGAAAAGATAACCAGATTCTGCACCACGTAACGGGAACGATTCGATCCAGGTCAAATTCACCTTATTGATCTTGAAGGCAGCTAACGCATCGGAAAGAGAGCCGGGGGCGTGCGTAATTTGCAGCAAGATTGATGTACGATCATGCCCGGTTGCTTTTGTTTCGCTATCACCAATCACAGCAAAGCGAGTGATGTTATTCGGATTATCTTCGATGTTATCAGCAACAATTTCCAGATCGTATTGCACAGCCGCCTGACGCGAAGCGACCGCACCGGCTCCCGGTTTATCGCGAGCAATCTGGGCAGCGGTCGATGTGCTTGTCACTTCAATTAACTCTGCCTGGGGCATGTTGCGTGCCAGCCAGTCTCGACATTGCGAAAGAGCCTGCGGCTTGCTGTAAATTTCGCTGATTTCGCTGCGAGGCGAACGCGAAAGTAAATTGTGATGCACTGAAATTTGTAGCTCACCACAAATTTTCAACGGCAGTCGCTGGAACATATCGAGTGTATCGACAATGCGTCCATCCGTACTGTTTTCGATGGGGACAATTCCGTATTCGGTATGACCACGATTTACTTCTTCAAACACAGCCGCGATTGTGTTGACCGCAACAAGATCGGCGTGCGAACCAAAACGCTCGAGCGCTGCAAAGTGAGTGAAACTGTATTGTGGT
>JAJRTM010000655.1 GCA_024278285.1 Planctomycetota bacterium | reverse complement strand
TTCGGCGGTTGCGACTGTAACTAAGCAGTCAGAAATTCCTGCTACAATCAATTCAACACTTTTTCTGCCTGATCGTTTGAGGAAAAAAGTTTCCATCGAAATTGATCGCTGGGTTTTTGAAGACTTTGTACTTTGGCTGGAAGAGACAACCGAAATGCCGGTGATTGTGCATCATCAGGCGATTGAAAATGCGGCCATTGACATCACGTCTGAAGTAATTCTGCTGCCCCAATCAAAATCGCCGGTTTATCTACTTCTGCAAAATGGATTGAATCAACTTTCTGGAGATGCCGTTTTTTATGTAACGGAAGATGCTTTGCACATCACCACGGCGGAAGATGTTCGGGGGCATCAATTCACCGCCGTTTTCAATCTGCATAAACTCCTGAAGAATGGTTATTCGACAGAGCAAATCAGATCAATCATATACATCACAACCTATGCCGTGCAGAACGATAATGAAGGAAGCTTCAACATATCGGGCGAACTACTCCATGTACGAAATACCCAGCAAACTCTACGGGAAACAGATTCACTTCTGAAAGCTCTGCTTCATCCCGGCAAGCAGGTTTTTCTTCAGAAGCCGCCAATTCACTTTGAACTGCAAAAGAAGTTGGAAGAAAAAGTCAGCGTCGAATTTGTCGATACACCATTACGCGATGCGATTGCGATGTTAAGAGAACACACAAAACTCCCTCTTTTTCTGGATCGAAAGACATTCAAAGAACAGGAGTTAGACTGGGACAAACTGGTTTCGCTACGAGCGAAGAACATAAAAACAAAATCTCTTCTGGAGTCTCTGACGTTTTCATTTGACAAGCTCAGCGTCGTGATTCGAGATGGTGTTGTCCTGCTCACCGCGCAAGACATTGCTGAGTCCGTGTTACAGATTGCCGTGTACGATGTCAGCGATTTCTGCTGGAATGAAGAATCAACCGAATCATTCATGCAAACCATTCAGGACCAGATTGATGATGGCTGGGATATTGAGGGAACGGACATAATTGCCGCCCGGTCAGGTGTTTTTATCATTCGGCAAACCGGAAAAATGCACCGCAAAATCATCAATTGGCTCACCAATTCACGCAATGCCTTCGGAGACTTAACCCCAGCAGAGTTAGATATTGCAAAATCAAAAGAAATAACAACCCGGTATTACAAAATGCCTTCAGGCATCGCGGCGGAACTCGCCAAGAGACTACCGCAACTGGTTGCAATCGGCACATGGAAGAATCCTGGTTCATCAAATGAAACAGAAAAAGTGGGGGAAATCATTTTGGTGAAATCTGAAGCGGTACTTCTTGAAGTCGCCACGCAGACAACCACTGAAAAAACCAGCGACAACAAAAGTGACAAAATCATCACAAAAGAAACCAAAACAAATCGCAGAGAATCGGTCCCGCATTCTGTTTTGATGATTAAACAAAGTAACGCCGTCCACAGCCAGATTGGGAAGATTATTTATCAGATTCAAAAAGGATACGAGGAAGCGGACATGATTTATGCTTATTCTACGCACTGTAATTATTACTGATGAGGACCACCGGCTACCCCGCTTATCTAAATACGCTTGAAGCTAATTCTCACACTCTCAACATTTTCACCAGCCGGCAACGCGATTAACGTGGCATGAGAATTAATGGGCAAATGCCGTACGATATGCCCTGATACCATCCCCGGTGGAGGCAAATGGGCCCTTTGATCCTTACATATCGATACTTCTCTGCCTAGTGATTTACCTGATCTCGACAAAGGAATAATCACGACTTCCATCTGCGAATTAGAATCTACAGGCCCCTTGAAGACGAAGATCAATTGCACCGATAGTTCCCTGGTAGATTGCTCAAAAGCTAGTCTCTGAATGTCAACAAAGCGATTCTTTGACACCTCGCCAACAGCGGCGTGCAAACGACCGTCAAATGGCCCCTCAAATACATACACCTCCTCTGGATATTCCCGACGTAGAAACTGCCATAACAATGGAACAAACAATACAATACTCAAGAGTAAAAAAACTAAACCTGCTGTTAAACGCCTCCTGCTCACCCCCTGCGATTCATGTTCATCCGATACTTTATTCATCCCCTTCTCCTAACCCGGCGTAGCCGGAACCAAATAAGTTTTACCCAGGGAACCACGAAAGAAACGAAAAACACGAAAGAAGATACAAACATTTGTTTAACGGCAAGCCGAAGGCGACTGCGTCAACAGGTTTGCTTGATGGGAAGGTGGCGAACCGCGAATAAACGTAAATTTTCGCGAATAAACTTTCAGTTATAGTATCTTTTCTTTTTCCTTTTCCTTTTCTTTGCGTCGCCGCGTCTTTGCGTGAAACTCTTTTTTCTATATTTTTCTCTTTTTGTTTTGCCTCAGTGTTCTCTGCGCCTCCGTGGTTCACTTCTTTCCTCTTTGTGTGAAAAAATATCCTGCCACTATTGCGCAGCATTTTGTTGATAATAGCCTAACCTACTTCCTGTTTGGTTCCGACTACGCCGGGTTAGGCTCACTCGAAAAATTACTGTCGCCTCTTCAATCTCTTGTTTAGATCGTCTGAGCCATTACTGTTGTGAAATGCAACAGGATTAATGAAGCATTCCTACCAGAATTTCCACCATGCTTTTGAGTGGTAATGCGGTTCGGCTGGGACACGTTGCTGGGGATAGTTTGCCTGGTGATAATTTCCAGAAGTAATCACTTCCATTTCCGGCAGCAACACACAGCTTAAATCCCCATCAAGCCCGCCAGATGTATCGCATAAAATTCGCTGTTTTCTGATGATGACTTTGGGGACGCAAACATGTCCAGAAACAACCGTGTGCATACAATCGGGAGGTAACGCGCCTTCGGCATAACTTTTTTCGCATAACCATTGAGGTCGATTTAACGAAAAGTCTCTTTGTCGAAGAATTTTCATCTGCGTTTCGAAAGGGGCGTACGGATCGAGTCCTGCATGAATGATTAAGTATCGTGGATGTTCGACCATCCAGGGCAAGTTAGCAAGAAAGTCGCGATGCGATTGCGGGAGAGCGTCGCGAAGAGCAGTCAGATCTGCAAACGGGACATCGTAAGAAGCGAATGTCGCATCGGCACTGTAATGATCGAGCCATCGCTCTGCCCAGTTGGAATACTCGGGAGCGGGGATCAACCCTAATGAGGCAGCCATCGCAAAATCGTGATTCCCGGCGACGCCTGTTGTTCGTGGATGGAAGTCGTAAAATTCGTGGACCATATCGATAGCTGCCCGGGAATCCGGTCCGCGATCAACAAAATCACCTGCAAAAACTATCCATCGGTTTTCAAACTGAGGGGCATCTTGTAAGCGATCAAGAATAACGCCCAGTTTATCAACCTGACCATGCACATCGCCAATGACAGCGATGGGACCATCTATTTCAGTCGCCAGCTTCATATCCATCTTCCTTGCCCATTAACCCGTAAGCATTCTTGCAATCATTCTAACAGATTTCCCCAAGGTACCCCAAGTGAACTTTGTGAATGAATATCAGTGAGAAGCAATATAAAGGAGCAAAATAGCAGGGGACTAATTGAAAACCCTTGAAATAGAGAACCGAATACCACGCATGTTTTCCAGGAAAGGAAAGATGGCTTGAGGTCTTTCCATGTAACATGTTCGCTATTACCGCCAGAGGGAAAAAGAGTTTCTTTCTGCACAGTGTTGCTGAAATAAGAAAACAGTGTTGCTGAAATAAGAAAACAGTGTTGCTGAAATAAGAAAACAGTGTTGTTGAAATAAGAGAAAGATTGTTTAACGAATGATCGCTCATTTTTTTCGTGTTTTTCGTCCCTTTCATGGTTCTTTACGAGAACTTCTATTCATTCAAATAAAAAGTTTGAACGGAGATTTTTGAATCAATAGAGTTTCCCTATGGGTAGATGAAGCCACCAATATTTATATTTGGTTATGGCAAAGCAGCCACATTGGGTTGTGTCTTATTCTTGCAGAGATGTAGAATGGGGCGTACTTGCCATGATCAGGCTCCTATCAATTTTCTTCTCACTCACCTCCGGGGAGTAATCACGGAATGACGTCCGCAACGGAATCACTGAAAGACTTACACCATCTCCATTTGCAAATCGAAGAATCACGGGCCGAACTGAAACGTGGCCCCATCCAAATTCAAGCGAGAGAAAATTTTGTCAAGAAAAAGGAAATTGCACTCAGCGAATTCTTGAATAATCTTATACAATTAAAAAAAACATCCGATTCCAAATCGCTTGACCTGAAAACATTGGAAGCCAAGCTGGAAAACTTAGGTGGCAAGCTGAATGTGGCAAGCTCGAACCGAGAGTTTGATACGATCAAAGGGCAGATCGACGCTGATGAAATGGCTAAGTCTGTCTTGGAGGACGAAATCCTGGAACTTTTTGAGCGAATTGACGAAGAGTCTGGAAAAAAAGCTCAGTTTGAACAGGAGCTGGAATCAGCCAGGCAGGAAGATAGTCGGTTTTCTGAACAATTCACGCAAAGATCAGCAGATCTGAAGCAGATTCTGGAGGACTTGAATTTGAAATTACAGGCATCCGAAAAGATGTTGCCCTCTGAACCGCTGGTTTTGTACCGCAGGCTCGTCAATCAGAAAGGTGCCAAGTCGATGGCGAAAGTGAGTGGGGGAGCGTGCAGCAACTGCTTTGTTTCGATTACTGCCCAACAGAAAATTCTCATCAATACAGACTCTTTTGAGTTCTGCACCAGCTGCGGTTCTCTGCTTTACAAAGACGATGATCAAGGAGAATAATTTTGGCAAATCACCAGAAATTTCAATTTCGCTTGATTGGCAAGTATCTCTTTCGTCACCGCTTGCCTTTGGAGACCGAAACGAATCTTTTTATTCTGGTGAGCGTTCTGGATATCATCATGACTTGGATTTTGATTAGCAGGGGAGGATTTGTTGAATCGAACCCGGTCGCAAATTATTTTCTGCTTCGATGGGGAAAAAACGGATTGGTTGGCTTCAAGTTTTGTGCCGTGTTGGTTGTCTGCCTGGCGACCCAACTTATTGCGCTCAAGCGAATTCAACTGGCTCGCCTGGTGCTTGTTGTAGGAATAGCAGTTGTATCGTTTGTTGTGATTTACAGTTTGTCTCTTTATCTGAAATCAGGTCACGGTGTCTCACTTGTAACTATTCAGTAATGATGTTTGGTTTCTCCTCGTTCCCAAGTTGGAGCTTGGGAACGAGGAGAAGGTTGTCTGTAGGGTCCGCAATAGCGGACCCTACGGCTGAATATTGTATGACGAGACGATGACAAAACGCTATTCAGGCAAAAAGCCGCGTTCTCTCAATTCGGTCAGGTTATCTGGCGCACTGGAAAGAACTCGCTCGGTGGCGTATTTAAATAACGCAACACCAGCCAATTTTTCGGGAGCAACCAAAATCGCAATCTGGTCCTCTTCCTCCTGATCGAGTTGCGAGTTTAAGCGATCAACCACTTCTTCCACCTGATCGCTGACAATTTTTTCCGACCCGAAGTGATTGCTCAACTGTAAATTTGAAAAAGCAGCGGAGCGCGCCAGTAGAAAATTAATCAGCATTTCTCCTTGATCATCTTCAAAGAAGTCCTGGAATTCCGGACGTGCATTGTGCGGAGTGATGATCATCGGCTTGGTGATTTTGATTTCCCCCCTGCGAATTTTGATCGGCTTCCCAGGATCTGCGGGGTCAAGAACAAGGTAATATTGAAGTTCAGAATCCCCAAAGGTAAATAACGAATTATGTACCGGGCGAGCGATTGCAACCGCTTCCCAAAGCTGCTCCATATGGTTTTCATCATCAAAGCTACTGAATGACATACTGTTTTCAAATCGGTTAGAGTCTTCCAACATCACACGTATGCTGCTTGCACGTATCATTGCTGAAGGTTTCGATATTTATTTTAGTTGTGGTAAACCAGCCGCGCGGAGCTAAATATTGAAAATTGCACAACGGCTCAGTTTAACGAAATAATACCGTTTAAGACTACCAATGGTCAACTTCTTCGACTGAAATTTTCGTTTGACCTCTCAGGATCAGGCAAGAATATCTTTGGCAACGCGGCCTGCCAAGTCGGTCAGGCGGAAGTCTCTGCTGGCGTAGCGGTAGGTCAGGCGTTCGTGATCGATCCCTAAAATGTGCAAAATGGTAGCATGTAAATCGTTGACGTGCATTTTATTTTCGATTGCATAATAACCGAAATCATCCGTCGCCCCGTAAGCATAACCACCTTTCACACCCGCTCCAGCCATCCACATCGTGAAGCCGTGCGGGTTGTGGTCGCGACCGTTGGTTCCCTGTGAAGTGGGCGTGCGTCCGAATTCGCCTCCCCACAGAACAAGCGTATCTTCCAGCAACCCTCGTGTTTTCAAATCTTCCAGGAACCCTGCAATCGGTTTATCGACTTCAGTCGCATTTTTCGTATGCCCCTGATACAGATTTCCATGCTGATCCCATTGCACTTCGCTGTCGCTGTGTGTCACTTGGACGTAGCGAACACCTCGCTCTAAAAAGCGTCTTGCCATCAGGCATTGTCTACCAAAATCTTCGGTGACTGCATCGTCAATTCCATACATCGCCTGTGTGGCAGAAGTTTCCTGAGAAATATCCTGAACTTCTGGCATCGATGATTGCATTCGATAAGCTAGTTCAAACGAATTGAGCCTTCCTTCGAGCGCCTGACTTGCTCCTGCATTTTTCAGGTGGTCTCGATTCATACTCGCGATTAAATCGAGCTGTCTTCTTTGCAGTTGCGGATCGATACGATCATTACGGATATGCTTTACCTTAGCCTGTGCAGCAGCAATGGAAGCGTTTCCAATTGGCGTTCCCTGGCAATAAGCAGGCAAAAACGCAGTTCCCCAATTGTTCACACCGCCATGCGCAAGTGTGGGGCAAATGGTAATGAATGCGGGCAGATTCTGATTTTCGGTGCCAAGCCCATAAGTAATCCAAGAACCCATACTGGGGCGAACAAACTGATCAGAACCGGTATGAATCTTCAATAACGCCCCTCCATGAGCCGGGTTCGTGCCGTGGACCGAACGCAATATGCAAAGATCATCTATATGCTTGGCGACATGCGGAAACAATTCACTTACCGGCAAGCCACTTTGACCACGTTGATGAAACTTCCAGGGAGATTTCAATAAATTCCCCTGCTTGGCGAAAGTGATTTTCGGTAAATCGAAGGGAGGCGGTGTTCCATCGTGCTTACTGAGCATCGGCTTGGGATCGAACGTATCGACATGAGACGGCCCCCCCTTCATAAACAGAAAGACGATGCGTTTGGCGCGAGGCGGGAAATGCGGCTGCTTGGGAGCCAGCGGATTGTTTGATGCAATTTGCTTCTGGTCCGCAATCGCTTCCTGCCCCAGCATGGCTGTTAACGCCAGGTGACCAAACCCAACGGCCGAAGTTTTTAGCAGCATTCTTCGTTGTTGTAATGCAAAATCGGTGCTCATCATTACCTCACTATTCTTCATTACTTCACATAGATGAATTCATTACTGGAAAATAAAGCCTGACAAAACAGCGACCAGGCTCGTTGTTTT
>JAJRTM010000654.1 GCA_024278285.1 Planctomycetota bacterium | reverse complement strand
TTAAGAGAGGTTCTCGTGTATCCATGAGTGTATCGCATATAAGTGCTTGCTCCTACCGTGCCAGCGATTGGATTATTGGAGCGAAAATACAGAAAAAAACAAAATCGCAGAAAAACAGACCATTCTGCACGATTTTAGTTGACAATTGCTTCGGTTCTGTCAACCATAGCGGTACACACCTAGAATTCATGTCGAATACCGTTCAGGGACGGCGGTCTTTCCAGAATGATTGATTTTCATCATCACAGTTCTGATTTCCCCCTCATTTCAACGATGCACTCAAGGATTATTGCAAAAACCGTTTTCTATCATCGATCATCTTTTTTTGTGACGATTTATTGATGCGGCTCTGTTGAATATGACGGGAATATCTCCAAGGGGCAGGAATTTCAGTTCTTTTGGATTCAATACAAAGTTTTGAGTCGATGCCGAATCGGTTTATTACCCTCTGTTTTATCGGGGGAGTTGGTTCCGGGAAGAGTACGCTGGCAAAGTGGCTGGGCGAACATTTTTCGATTCCTGTTATTGATGGCGATAAACTGGGGCATGCCGCGTTAAAACAACCGGAAGTAATAAAGCAACTTGTCGAGCGATTTGGATCGAGAATTGTTGATCCTGACGGGGAAATTAATCGTTCAGAGCTAGGCGCACTTGTCTGGGGGGACGATTCACTAGCTGTTCAGGGTCGCAAGGAACTTGAACAAATCGTGCATCCAGTCATTCGGCAGTCGATGCAAGAGGCGATTAAAAATGCTCGCCAGTCCGGGCATCGCGGGGTTGTTATCGATGCAGCAGTTCTGATTGAAGCTGGCTGGCATGAAATTTGTGATCAATTAATATTTGTTGATACTCCCGAGAAAAAAAGATTAGAGCATGTCATCGGTTCTCGAAATTGGACGGAAGACCAGCTCAGAAAAAGAGAACGAAGCCAGCTTGATTTAGAAACGAAACGAAAGTATGCCGATTTTGTGATCGACAACTCGGGATCCATTGAACAATCGGGTCAGCAGTTGGTGCAGTGGTTGCATCAACAATATGGCTGGCCTTCCGAATAATCCATTAGCAATATAAACAGTTAGTCGACTGCCATAGCCGTTTGAATTCTCTGTTCACACTTTCCGAGTGTGACCGTTCGGTTATGGTGATTTGTAAGCACTCCGAATTTTTGCCAACCTCATTTGTCCAATCTGGAACATCTTCAATGACAACAGAAACTCATTCCAAGGGGCGCGGTTCTTCACGTTCCAGCGGCGATGGCGACGACCTTTACGGAAACGTCAAACATAACGATGTGAACATCGCTGAGCTACAAAAGCTGACGATGAAAGATCTGCTCGAACTTGCCCGAAAAGAAAATCTGACCGAATACACCGGCCTGAAGAAACAGGATCTCATCTTCAAAATTCTGAAAGAACGCACGAAGTTGAACGGGCTGATGTTTGGTGAAGGAACACTCGAAATCTTACCGGACGGCTTCGGTTTTTTGCGAAGTCCCGATTATCATTACCTCCCCTGCCCGGATGATATTTATGTTTCGCCGAGCCAGATTCGCAGGTTCGGTTTGCGTGTCGGTGCGACCGTGGCGGGACAAATTCGTCCGCCCAAAGAAAATGAACGCTACTTTGCGTTATTGAGAGTGGAAGCGATTAACGGGCAGGATCCGAACCTGCTGGCAGATAAAGTCTTCTTCGACGACTTAACGCCGCTGCATCCCAATCAACGACTGCGGCTCGCACTCGATCCGCTCGATATCAGTTCAAGAGTGGTCGATCTTGTTGCACCAATCGGAATGGGACAGCGTGGCTTGATTGTTTCTCCGCCCAGAGCTGGTAAAACAATTTTGCTGCAAAATCTGGCAAAGTCGGTAATCAGCAATCATCCTGATGCTTACGTTTTTATGCTGCTGATTGATGAGCGTCCGGAAGAAGTGACCGATATGGAAAATCAGGTCAAGGGGGATCGTTGTGAAGTGATCAGCAGTACGTTCGATGAACCGCCCAGTCGTCATATTCAAGTTTCTGAAATGGTGATTGAAAAAGCGAAACGAATGGTTGAGTATGGTCAGGATGTGATCATCTTTCTCGATTCGATTACACGACTTGCCCGAGCCTGGAACTCGGAAGTACCTCACTCCGGAAAAATCCTCAGCGGTGGCGTCGATGCGAATGCGTTACAGCACCCCAAGCGATTCTTCGGGGCAGCGAGAAATCTCGAAGAGGGGGGAAGTTTAACAATTATCGCCACCGCATTGGTCGATACAGGCAGCAAGATGGATGACGTCATTTTTGAAGAATTCAAAGGAACTGGCAACACGGAATTGCATCTGGATCGACGGATGGTCGAGAAACGAATCTGGCCTGCGATTGATGTCAATAAATCGGGGACTCGTCGGGAAGAGTTACTGATGGACGAAGAAGAACTTCGCCGTGTCTGGATTCTTCGCCGTGTGTTAAGTGATATGAGTCCGGTCGAAGCAATGGAATTACTGACCAACCGCATGAGACGCACCAAAACAAACGAAGAATTCCTGATGAGCATGAACTTGAATTGAACGCTTGCTGTAAGCGTCGGGTAAACAATTACTGTCGGGATTTACTTTTTTTTTGGCTGAAGGCCTCTTTTACCATAGCCTGGGGCATCGCCCCAGGTAAAAAGGATAGGTTTAACTTAGGATCACTCGAACAATTACTGTCGCATTTCGTTACAGGGATAACTCAGACGCGAAGCGTCTGAGTTGCACCGCAACAGGAAGCCGAGAATGTGGTTTGATCGATTGCAAGACTTTCGAAATAATTATATTGACTGTAAAATGTGGGGAGTTGATTGATATTGGTTGATCACATTCTCGGCTTCTTGTGACTGCGTCACCCAGACGCGGTGCGTCTGGGCCATCCAAAGAACATGACAGTTATTTATCGAACGGCCCTTATTGGCTGAAAGCCATATTCAATGCTTTTGATTATGGCTTTCAGCCAAAGAGTCTTATCCCGTTCTCTTCCTGGGGCGATGCCCCAGGCTATGATGGGATTGGCCTTCAGCCAATAAACTTAACATTGAAAATACGACCACTATTGTTTCAGCGACACTTCATCCACAGAGCCGTCTGGCAAATAATAATCAACCTAAATATTTTGAGCGAATAAGATTCAATGACAACACACCTTGAAGGCAACTTGTTATCTGCGAAGGGAAACTTCGCGATAGTTGTTTCCCGCTGGAATGAATTGGTCACTAATCGTCT
>JAJRTM010000653.1 GCA_024278285.1 Planctomycetota bacterium | reverse complement strand
TTTTTTCAAGCCATTCAGGTGTTTCGAAAACAGTAACAACATACACCCCGCGTTCACGCAAAGCAGCGATATGATTCCGATGTAAAATTTCGGGCATCGCGACTGAGAACGCAATCAGACAAAAGCTGAACAACAGGGCAATCGCAATCGCAAAATTCGAAAACTTCGTCTTCCACCGAGCTCTCTTTTCACAGTGAACCTGCTGCTGCGAGCAAGCGTTTGTTGCCTGGTGTGTCATAGAATCGATTGCTTGCCACTTTGAAGGTTTCATTCCATTCATAAACGCCGCGACCTGGTGTCACAGCCACTATCAGATAATGTAACAGTAAAACACCGACCAAAAAGAAACACTGACCAAATCACTTCACTTATGGTTCGAAAAGATTCTGGTATTTTACTACTGCCTGGGCACCTCACAGTAGCAAAGACCAAGGAGACTCCAGGGTGTGTCTCTATGTATACCACTAGGGTTCAGTTTTACTACATCCTGTTGAAATTCGTACAGAGCAGAAAGTTACCCAGACGGAATAATCGGTCATGGACCACAGCTTACCGAATTAATTCGATTGAATCAGCTACAGACGTTCCGACAGTAAGGTCGAATTAGTTGATTGTACCATATCTGCAAATTTTACCGAATGGGGGACAGGGATGTCCAGCAAACTTTGTAATGGCAAATCGAAAATAATCAAGTGGAATCATCTTCCCCTCATACTGGCAGGGACATTATCGGTATGTGGTTGCAGATCGACAGACTCTCAAGCGATTCGCGATCCTGAATATCACGATGTGGTACAAACGATTGAGCATACCAGTCCCAATGTGATCGTTGCAGCATCCGAGGCGGTCAGCCCGGTGATGGATCATCTGCAGGGACCACATCGGCTGGAAGAATATATTGTTCAAGCGATCGACCAAAATCCGGAAGTCCAGGCGGCTCGCAAGCAGATGGAATCGCTGGCGTATCTTGTGCCTGTTGCTGCATCTTTGCAGGATCCGAACCTGCTGGTTACTGCGCAACCCAAACCGGTTCAAACGGCATCGGGAGAGCAAACCCTTGCGATGGCCGTGAATCAAAAATTCCCCTGGTTCGGCAAATTGGGAATGCGAGCAGGTGTTGCAGAAGAACAGACAAATATCGCGCGGGCCAATTTAGCTGCTGCGGAATTGGGCACGATTGAAAAAGTAAAACGAGCTTATTACGAACTTTACTTCATTCAGCAATCGATAAAAATCACAGAAGCAGAGCAGCAATTGCTCGGCGAAATTCGAGATGTCGCCAATACACGATACAAAACCGGGCAGACAAGCCAGCAGGATGTATTGCGGGCAGATCTTGAAATTTCGAATGTCGAAAACAGTCTCATCCAATTACGCCAGCGTCTCAAAAGTGGTCAGGCGGTTCTTGCCCGGGTTTTGCACATCGCTCCGCAAACAAAAGTGCTTGCACTGGATGTAATACAACGGCAGCAGATGGATCTCAGTTTAGAAGCCCTGCAGGAACAGGCTGTTGCGGCTCGTCCCGAATTGCACGCCCAACTGGCAGCCATTCAACGGGAGCGACAAACGGTTCAACTGGCACGATTGGATTACAAACCGGATGTGACGTTAGGCTTGAACTGGATCAACGTTGCCAATTCAGGGCTCAGCCCGGTTGCCAACGGAGACGATGCCTTTTTGATGTCTGCCGGAATCAACATGCCGATCTATCGTAAGCGGCTCGATTCACAAATTCGCTCTGCAGAAGCCAAAGTCGTCGCCACAACACGTCAGTACGATGCCCTCAAAGATAACACGCTTGAAGAAGTAACCGATCTGTTTGCGAAAGTTGAAAGTCAAAAAGAATTACTCGTACTTTTTGAAGATGACATTTTGCCCAAAGCGAGATTGACTCTCGAAGTTTCCAGTAGAGCTTATAACGTAGGCGAAGTCGACTTCCTGCAATTGATCGATAACTGGCGTGAATTGTTAAGGTATGAAATCAGTTACCGCAGACAGGAAGCATCGCTGCAACAATCTCTTGCTCAATTAGAGCGAGTCGTAGGCGGCGTCCTTGTCTCTTCTTATGCACTGCAATTACAAGACGAAGGCTTACTGCCAACACCTGCAGAGCCAATGCCGATTGATATGCCTGCCGTTGCACCAGTTCCAGGAAATCAAAATGAAGAACCAGTGAAACTTGCTCCCAACTATACCCCTAAAGAAAAGATCCCAACTATCCAACCGCTGGAAAAGAAAAAGTAAACGTGACTATTCAGCGAGGTTTGTTTTTCACAGGAATTTAAGTTGTGAGCAGGGGGCCGCTATTACGGACCACTGCATCAAACAGGGGGGTCTACTCCCCATCGTGGTCCGCGGGTAGTGGCCCCTACAACAAGGCCGAATAATTACAAACAAGAATACTTTTGTCATTTGCACAAAAAAATCGAAGCAATTAAACGTTAGTAGTACAAGGAATCATCAAATGCAGATTGCAGTAAAATACCTTTCAGCAATAATGTTACTGGCGATCATTTTTATGGCAACAGGTTGTGCATCTGCCTATCGATGCTACGAAGGACGCGGGGTTAACTGCCAGTACTGCCCACCCTCCGCTCTTCCCTTCGCTCATTACACCGGTTGCAAATGCCACTCTCGCCCTGCTCTACAGCACTTGCAACAAAGTGAATAAACTCGCCGCTCTTACTGATCGTTGTTTACATTTCATGTAACGACTCAGATGTTCCGGGCCAAAGGCCCAGCAATTTACCTAGCCCAGCCCAACGGGCTGGGTCAGCAGGTGTGATCTGATGGTGAGGACCAACGGTCCGGCCATTTGTAAAATGTTGAAAAAAGGCTATCCATTTGGTCAAATGACCGAGCCGTTGGCCCTCTGTTTTTGGGGTTGTCAGAACCCAGCCCGTTGGGCTGGGCTAGGCAAACATCCGGGGCTTTGCCCCTGTGTTTCCAGGCACTCCAACAGAAATACTCTTTTGCAAGATGCTTGCAATATGTTGCGCTGGGATGCGTGCTACAAATTGTATGACATCACAAACCCCAATGGACAATCATGGCACATTTGCTTAACGGCTGTTAATAAAGTGTGATTTGAGAACTTTTGAGAAAATAGCATGCCTGTTTACACAGTCGCGATCAGCTTGCCATTAAACGAATTATCTGTCATTGAACAGAATATGCTGTGCGCAACGCCGGTGAATGCAAACCTTCTTGGAAATAACTCCAATATTCTCCCAGCTTAGGCATTTCTCACTTTTACCCTTTTCTTTCTGAGTCCAGTGGTGATAAAATGCTCGGCAGTGCGACGATGCAGTTGCTCTCCCGCTGCGGGTCTACCGCCTACTTTCCGACCTGAAAAACTGAACCGGACGAACATCATGCAC
>JAJRTM010000652.1 GCA_024278285.1 Planctomycetota bacterium | reverse complement strand
CCGAATGCTTACTTCAGATCACTCGGTCTCTTTCTCCCAGGTATTCACCTCCTGTCTTGATCAGCCGAACCGCCGTATACGCGATCCGTACGTACGGTGGTGTGGGAGGGGCGGTCAGCGATGGCCGTCCCTATCCCGATAGCGGTTACCATCAGTCTTCCGTTCGAATAGCTTGCCCGATGCTGAATCCCACCGGTCTTTGTGCTCAAAGTATTCGTGTAGACCTGGCCAAAGGACCAAGAGCTTAGACTTCTCTTCTTCCGAAAAACCCTTTTCGAGCGGGTCTTGATATTCATGTGGCCACTGAGCTGCCTCCCAGACAGCGTATAGCGACTTTTCTGAGAGTTCTTTGATGGTAGATGTCACATCTCGTCCTCCGCGCTTTTCCCTGGCAGTGGATAACACAGCAGCTTCGTCCAGAGTAACCGAAGCATCACTACAACCGTAGAAGAATGATGCTGGTTTGTCAGCGAGGGCTTCATGGAAGAACCGTCGGTACTTGAGCTTGTGCAATTCAAAAACTCGGAGATGTGCGTCTACCGTTACTCTAAGTGATAGTTGCTTCGCGTGTGCCAGGGCACGACCTGCAGCGATCCACGTAACGCGATCATTATTGCCATCGAGAATAAGATTCCTTGCTTCTTCGTAGGCCAATACACATGAGTCCAGATAGAACTGTGAACGTTTCTCGGTGGAATCCCGTGCCGCGCCGGCTTGAGTAAACAGGTGCCCAGCCAAGGCTATCGTCTGAGTTCACCTGCATTTTGGAGCGCAGCGGAAAAATGTCAGGTGCAACGATTTGTTAGCCGTTTTGCGCATAGCCCGGAATTCTTCTGTACTCATTGGCTCTTGTGATATATTCAGTTCTTGGTCGTTGATTTGTATCCATTGGTAGATGGATTTTCTTATCAAGAAATGAACAAAATTGACTAAGACCGCCATCTAGATTTACTGCCTTTAATTCTTCTGCCTTTTCCTCATTTAACTTCATCACATAATCTTCATTTAGATAAATCAGACAATTATCATATGCTCTATGAAAGGTTGGTGATAATGCCAAGCCATTTGTAACACGATCGCTACTGTCATCCGATGGTACTGGCAATATGTGAGCAGCATCAACAAGGCGCAATTGTGTTCTTGTCACTGCACATCGATTATCATATGCACTCATTACTAATTTTCTAAAGTTGGCATCACGAGAGTATCTGCTCACACTTTCGACTATTTGCTTTCTGTCTGCTGCTAGGGCAGCTATTTCTTCCTGCGGAATTTCTTGTAATTCCGCTGCTTTTGATAGCATTGCAGTCAGGTTGCTTTCCGCACCATATAGATGTAAAGGAGCGGCATTGAGGCAATAAATTAAGAATTGGTCTGCCCTTACTCCTATAGCAATTTCATCATTATCTTTAGTTGTGAAGGACAAACCATTCTGCAAGGCATCGTGCAAGGCTGTAATATTTATTTGTACTGACGGTGAACCCACCGTAAAACTACTATGCTTCCTAAGATCAAAACCAGCGAATACCCCTAAATCTGGATGATAACCCATGAGAACCGTTAAGCCGTTTGGGTTGATGGACAGAGGCGATGATACAGAGGTCATTTGTATTCTGTACTCATCTGGCAAAGAAACTCGTCCTCCATGTGTGAGAGTCCAGATATACACCCAGAGACTGTAGCTATTGCCCAAATAGCTGACGATGAACTTGCGGGGGTGAGTTCGAACCGACTCAGAAACATAGGCAGCAATCCCACCAGACTCCTGAATAGCCTCGATTAATTGATTGACGATAACATTTGGATTAACTGCTGGCATTTGTCTTGCTCCCTTGCTTTTTCTTGTTTGGCCGTTTTCTTCCTCCATCTGAGGGTAGTGGTTCCTCATCATCAACGCCGTTCCATAACGCACCTGGATGAGAAAGTTTGTAAGTTGGTAGTTTTCTATCTAACTGCCTAATTGGAAAGCGTAATTTACCACCTTCTAAATACTCCTTTTCCAGTTCAACACAAACCCATTTTCTCTTGAGTTTTTCTGCCGCTTCTCCGGTAACACAAGAGCCACCGAACGGATCCAAAATGAAATCACCTTTATCAGACAACATACGGATAAAGTATTCGGGAAGATCAACAGGGAATCTTGCAGGATGGGGTTTGATTTCTGCTTCTTTACATTTAGTAAGATATGAAGAATTACTTTCTGTATTTGCAATTGCTATAAGATTCGGAGGAATAGACGCTCCATTATCTTTTGAAAATTTGTCACTTATATCATGGCCACTCGGTCGGAGTTTGGCCCTATATCCATTTTTCAGTAGTCCTTTCATTGAATCACTGTAAGGAATAAGGACTCTACGATTACTAGCTTTTGGCCAAGGTGTTTTTGATAGCCACCAAACACAATTAACTGCATCCTTCACTCGAATGCGGCGAATGTTCACCCATTCGGCTGGTGTGGGAAGTTTCGATGGATTCCACCAAAAGAATTCTTGTGCCAAATGAAATCCATACTCTCGGCCAAGCATAATCATTAGCTCATAGTGATATAATGAACGAGTTGGTTGCCCTGAAATCCAAGCACCACCTATATCAATAACAAGGGAGCCATCCTCTCTTAAAATCCTATGGAATTGCTCTGCAAACGGTCGGAACCAGTCCAAGTACTTGTGGGCATCGACATTTCCATAATCTTTTTTTCTCACCAGACCAAAGGGCGGTGATGTCATGATGAGATTTACAGATTCTATAGATAATGTCCTCATGTAATCGAGCGAGTCCGCATGATAAATACGACCCAACCTAGTTTTGTAAAATGCCTTCATATATCCTCGTTTTCTTAGGCTCCTCGCTGTTTCATGTGGGTAGCCTGAAATCAAGCTTACCGGCAATGAGGTAGGCCATGTTGATCAGGTTCTTGGTTGTTCGATATCCTCTGGCTCTTCTTTTGGCCGCCTGGATAAGGCCATTGATTGCTTCGATG
>JAJRTM010000651.1 GCA_024278285.1 Planctomycetota bacterium | reverse complement strand
CTGGAAACACCACGAGAACGGCTGACTGATTAAACTACGACTTACCAGGAAATTCCCTTTAGCATCGGTCAAGCAATTGCTGTCTTCTCTTTGGATGGCCCAGACGCATTGCGTCTGGGTGACGCAGTCACAAGAAGTCTTATCAGACACTCTGCCCAGGCAACAATCGTTCCCTCTTATATTACCGTTTCATGATTTTTCTTGGTTGGAAACCTCATTCTCGGCTTCTTGTTGCGAGGCAACTCAGACGCGATGCGTCTGAGCCATCCAACGATTTGAATTTTGCTTCAGTGATTCAACTCAGAGTCGTTTCGCGTACACTGAAACGTTGTTGCTTGGCCAATACTCACTGTGCGCTGGTCATATCAGGACGCAGTTTCATGGCTTCTTTCATGTAGACATGAGTGATATCGCTTTGCTTTTTTTCCGTATTAACATGCAGCAACACGCGGATACACATTGGCAGCGAATTGGGGACCGCAATTTCCGAAGCGCACAGCAGCGGCACTTCGCTCATCCCCAGATCGCGGGCGGCTTCTGCAGGAAAGCTGGCTGTTAAGTCGGGAGTCGTCGTAAAAACAGCCGAGACGATATCTTCAAAATCGTCAATCTCGTTCGCGCGAAGTACTTCCTGAAGCAACTCGTTAGTTGCCTGCAGAATTGCTTTCCGCGTATTATCATCAGCCGAGATGGCCCCGCGAATCCCTCGAACGAGCATCAGATTTCCTTTACTTCCCAGTTTATATCAAACAGCACCACAGTTCCTCGTGTGCCACGGCTCTGTGAGCCGTGATTGATCGGGTAACGTGTTAATGCAAATGATGAATTCATTTGCACGGCTCACAGAGCCGTGGCACATTATCGCTTATCGAATATCTTTATCGGGTAGTTTCGATTTAATTCCCTCATCCAACGGCATCGTTTTCCAGGCTTGTTCGCCTGTTTCTGCCATCAGTTGATCGAGTTGCTTTCTCAATTTGGCAACCAACTTCTTATGTTCCGGTTTGTTAATTAAGTTGATGTTTTCGCCGGGATCGTTTTCCAAGTCGTACAGTTCCGCCATGTGACGATCCGGTTTTCCGTCGCCGTGGGGGTATCGCATGTACTTCCAGCGGTCGGTACGAATCCCGCGCACATTTGGCGTGTACGGGAACTGCTTTTCATAATTATATTCGTAATACCAGGCGGTTCGCCAACCTTCTGTTTTTCCTTTGAGAAGTTGAACCCACGATTTCCCGTGAATATTCTTTAAGGCAGGAGCATCACACATTTCGACAACACTCGGGGCGAGATCGATATTCAGAACCTGTTGATCAATCACCGAACCGGGACGAACCAGCTTCGGGTAACGAACAATCAAAGGGACACGAATAGATGGCTCGTGCATCGCTCGTTTGTCGGACATGCCATGTTCGCCCAAAAACATTCCGTTATCGCCAGCAAATATAATGACGGTATTATCAAGCAAGCGTTTCTTTCGCAGCGTTTCGTAAATGCGACCGACCGAATCATCAACCGAAATAACACTGGCCGTATAAGATTTCGAGAACCGTTCAAAATCAAGAACGGCTGACGCATCGCGATCCGGGAATTTTTCGCGGAAGCCGTATAACGGACCGTAAATTCCGTGCCAGGTATCGAGGCGTTGTTTAATCCATTTCGGTTTGCCTTCCAGATGAAACGCACTGTGCGGATAATTTACTTCGATGTCGTCAAAAACATGCTCGTATTTCTTCTCGGGAGTAAACGGCGTATGCGGCGCTTTGTGTCCTAGAATAAGCAGAAACGGTTTTGAACTTTTCTTCGTATCCAGCCAGTTCAATGCCATATCGGTGACGACTTTTGTGTAATAACCGGGGACAACTTTCCGTGTGCCGTTCACATTGAATGTCGTATCGTAATACTTCCCCTGCCCTTTATGTGTCACCCAATAATCGAAGCCGGGGCGTTTGGAATCGTCTGCTTCGCCCATGTGCCATTTGCCGATGTAAGCGGTTTGATATCCATTTTCCTGCAAGCGACGCGGGAAACTCGCCAGATCGCGGGGGTAATCGGTGAAGTTATTGGTCACGCCATGTGTGTTCGCATACAAGCCGGAAAGAAATGAAGCACGGCTGGGCGAGCAAAGCGACGTCGTCACAAACATATTCGAAAAGCGAACCCCTTCTTTTGCCAGCCGGTCGATATGAGGCGTCTTCAAATACGGATGCCCTTCGCAGCCAAGTTGATCCCAACGCTGATCGTCCGTCAGAATAAAAATGACATTCGGTGTCGCAGCACTGAGAAGCGAAATCTTTCCAAACAGTGCAATACCGGCAAGAAGCAGAAGTAATGTTATTTTGCGGAGCATTTAACGCCACATTCCTTTCGATCCGAAGTTGTATCATCCGACAGGCGGATAATAGATGTGCAAATCTGTATCATTTCCGACCCACGCCGCAGGTCTACGAACCACTAAGATACGATGTTAAGCAACGCAATTCCAGTCTCTTGGCGGTCGGAGTTGCGATTGTGGTTTACAGTGGGATGGAAGAGTCTCAAATGATAAGAGAAATAACCAGTTGGCGAAGTTTCATTTGCAGTTATACTTATTTGATTTACTGTTTTCTAAGAGGCAAGCCTGAGTTATTGTCAAATGTTGACTACGGCACTACGATTAGAAATTTATCGCAGAGAACATGACAGCTATCCTCCGACGCTGAAAGACGTTTTCCTCAATGAAAAAGTTCCCGTAGACGTATTTGATTCAATGGGAGCCCCCATTCAATATGCCAGAG
>JAJRTM010000650.1 GCA_024278285.1 Planctomycetota bacterium | reverse complement strand
CGGACCGAAAACGCTTTATCACCCGAGAAATGCTGCACCAACAATTTATCGCCCCTCTGCCCAACACCCCAGAAACCCAAAATATCCGCACCCTCTTTGACACCCTCATCACTCTCAATCTATAATCCCCTAAAGTGCAGATCTCTCAAGAAGGCTACCCAATTCGTTAGTGACACGATTCTTTGTGCGGGAGATATTGTTGAACGGGGACCTGATAGAGATGCTTCCATTGAATATCTTCAGGAGCGTTCCATTCCATCTGTTCAAGGGAATCACGATGAAAACGCGATTCGGCACGCAAAGCTCTCATTCAACTATGATGATGCGGCTGAAGATGAGCCAACCCTAAATGCAGATTCTTTGAGTTTCCTCAAAAATCTTCCAGCAACTCAGTCATTCACTTTTGGTGAGACAACGTTGCTACTTGCTCACGCAACACCATCCGATAATGGAGCCGCCGTCTTTCAGGATTCAAGTTATGGCAACTTGACAAAGCGATTCAAAAAAGATCTTGCTCGAATGGAAGCCGAAATCTTGATCGTTGGTCACACGCATTTCCCTTTCGATATCACATTTCGCAACAAGCGATTTTGAACCCCGGATCTGTCTGCAATTTACAAAGTCGCGACAGTCACACCTGTGCTGTTTTTGATCTGAAAGACCAATCCTTCGCCGTGCTTGATCTTTCCACAGGTGAACCGTGCGATGTTCTGACATTAAATTTTGAATAGTAGAGATGCGTGGGGAAAGATGAACCAGAAATTTTTTCTTTTTATTATCGTCACATTATTATGTTTGACGGGCTGCCCACCCTCGCAAGAATCTCCCCGCAACCAGCGCTACACTTTTTGCCCGCCCGGCGCTGCGTTTTATGACCGTAGTTTACAGATGCTCCTTCGAGAATTTTACGCACGTCTTCTCGCGAACAATGACCAATCACCAGGACCGATTTTTTTAGAAGTTGGAGAGGACGAGTTGCTGGGATTCCTGTCAGGCTTTCTTTCAAACCAAGGCGACGTTTGATTGAGATACAATTCGAACACGCTTCTACAATTTCAGAATAATGCTGCTCAATCCGTTGGCGATATCGATGAAGTTGATCAATCACTTCCGGTGCGGAATTTTCTGCTGGCTTTAATCGAGGATCGTGAATTTCCTTCACTTCAACAAACGCCAGGCACCCAAGTTTCATATCGTAATGGCAGAGATCAATCTTATCGCTGAAACGCTCACCCGAAGTTTGGAACTTTATCTCCTGTTCAACAATCAAGTTTTCAGGATGACAAACAATATGATGAACGATTTGGCTCTCTGGATTTTGGCCCACAGAGCGAATCATTCTCTTATATTCAGACAGGACATCAGGATTCATCTGCCTGAAACTGTTTGCTCTGCACTTAAGCAAATACAAACTCATCGGCTAAAATTAAAATAAGTACCATAAAGCACGATGAACCTCAAATTTCCCCAATTTTCCCCCAAACTGGGGAAGTAGGGTTAGGAACCCGAAAAATCAACGGTTCCTGGCATCTATTAATTTCTGGAAATTCAATTTTCTGGTGGTTTTGATATACGCTCGATGAGGGTCAATACAACTTTTGCCATAGGGGCATCGGCAGGCGAGTTTTTGCGAATCGCCGTAGTCAGTATAGTAAGTTGATCTTTGTCTAATTCGCCTCTCCACACATTGCTTGAACTTGGGTACGACTCTTTGCAGAGGCGTTCGATTTGTGACCTGTCTTTTTGGTTCGAAATCGCCAGCACTGCGGCTTCCAATAAACCCCGTGTTGCACGATAGGCTGCGTCACCTTCTGGAAAGTCGATAGAGCGTAAAACCCCAATCAAATCCTCTCTGGAAGGATCTTCGGAATTGGTTATTTCATCGAGGGTATATTCCCAAACGTATCCCATCGCGAATTCAAGTTCTGAGACATCTTGACCATAAACACGCACGGTAGCAGCGGGGTGAATTTTTTTTATTGATATCCCTTTTTTGTCCCAGAGTTTATTATATGTTGTGACAGCAATGTCATTCCTTATCGCGCCTTTGGATTGATTCCCAAACAGAACATCGCCAATTCTGCTGGGAGATCTAAAAGCACGCAGGTAGAGTTCGACAGCTTCTTGGTAGCGTTCGTTTTTTACCATCCAGTTCGCATAACCTTGCAATGCAAAATCGTTGTTGGGGTCGAGTTGAATTGCCATCTGGAAGTCTTCCTTAGCGATTTCCAACTCTCCAGTTCGCATACGCCACCAGCCTCGTCCCGAAAATACGTAACTGGATTGCGGCATCAAGCGAACCGCGTTCTCCCAGTCCATTGAAACTTCTTCAAGAGTTGGGACTGCGATTCCATTGACCAGCAACAGAGATTTCTCGATGAGTGGAAGTGGAAGAATCTCTGACCAAAGTTGTCCACGAGCGAGGTAGGCGATTCCGAGACTTGGATCGAGAGTGATGGCTTCATCCAGTAAACGGTCAAATTCTTTCAGGTCTGGGAGAAGCTTGAGCTTTGCTGTCAATGATTCTGTGTCGCCGGTGTTTTTCTGGAGTCGCAGCAGAAGAGGCACGGCCTGAAAGACTCGAACTCTTGCATCGGCAGCGGAGCGTTCCGCCTGCGTTTGAAGCTGATTCTCAACTTCTGAAACAGCGCTGAGAATTTCATTTGTATCTCCAGAATATTTCGCTTCCAAAACTGCGAATCCTGTCAAGATGGCGGAGGTCTTGATTTTCTCACTTGCCTCAAGGTCAACAACGAGTGTTTGCAAGGCGTTGCCGCGAGTCACAGCTGAAATACTTGCGCCGGTTGCGAGGATTGTCAGTAACGCTAATCCAGCGACTGCTGCTATGGCATATCTCCTGCGCCGAAGAACAGCGGTTCGAGAGTGTTTCACGTAGTCAGATACTAGCTTTCCGGTTTCTCCTCTCAGTAAGTCGGCATGCTCGGTAACCAATTCAGCCTCTTCGAGTGCCTTTCCCTGTGGGAGGAGGAGGTCAGATCTTCTGTAGTTTGCTGTCCAGCGTTGATAGCTTTCCATCAAGCGAGACCGCATTCGTAACAGATCACCTTCCTGCCGTAACCAATCAAAAAGAGGTTGCCAGCGTTTCAAGAGAGCTTCATGGACAATTTCGACGTAAGGCTTTCCGTCTTTTCCATCCCGACTGAGCAGACGTGCTTCGACGAACGCATCGACAAGTTGTCGAGCCGGAGGATCATCAGCAAATTGTAATTCATTACATCGTTGTCTGGTCGGAATCGCATCTTCGATTGAGACGGTTACCAACTGGCGAAAGACCCGTGACAGCGAATTCTGTACGTCGGCAGGCAAGTCCCGAAAGACTTCATCTGCGCGACGGGAAACTGATCCCTCTATTCTCCCCAACTTGGTGTAATCCTCAAATGTCAACTGACCATTCTCGGTACGTCGCATGTAGAGTTCATCTAGCGTGAACTCCAATAATGGGAGAATTTCGGCGTGGTCGCCAGCATCCTCTCGGATCAGATCGTCGAGTGTCTGGCCAGTCTTCCGATCTTCTTCAAAATAAAGTCCAGCGGCGCGGGCTGGTCGCCTAATCATCTGGCCGATTTCTGCCTTCGTCGGCGGTTGTAAATCGAAAATACCGCCGCTCTCGGTGAAGTGAGAAAACTCTGGAATCGCCGTAAGACGGGCATAGTAGTCACTCCGAAGAGTGGCGATACACCAGCAGACACCACTTCGTGACAAGAGGTCGATGGCTGTCGCAAACATGCGCTGCTGATCAGCGCCGAAACCAAGAGTGAGCAATTCTTCAAGCTGGTCGACAATGAGCAACAACTTTGGCTCATTGGCATTTAAGTTCTCGCCAGATGATTCGCGGATTCCACTCAAAACATTTGGAACAGCCGCTGGGTTACGTTCGAGGAGTTCACGTAGGCGGAACGGTTTGACTGCCGGAATTGCCTCCTCAATCGCTTGTGCCAAATAACCAATTGGAGTATCAGGAGAAGCAGCGCCTGGACGAATGACTGCGTAAGGAAGTTCGTGGTGGCTGGAAAGAATTCGCGAAGCTAGCCCTGAACGTACCAACGAGGATTTTCCGCTGCCACTCGCTCCCACAACGAGCAATGAGGAGATGCCGGATTCTGCTCTGTTTTTCAGTTGGTCGAAGGCTCTCTGCGTAGCGACTTGTCGACCGAAATATACGGGAGCGTGTTGTAGATCGAATGCCCGCAGGCCAAGAAAGGGATTCCCCCGCCAAGTCGGATTCAGAGAAACTTCGCCAAAGAGCTTCCGCTCAATCAGCTTCTCCAGATGAACCTCGAATGTCTCCTCGAATCGCCGCACATCGTCGAAGGTGAGGTAAGCGTGCTTAGGCAGACCTTCCTCGGAAAGCAGTTGAGCCATGAACTGCTCTAAGGATTCCTTCTGACTGGCCACCTGTTTCAAATACTTTGCATCGTCTTTCTCATTCTCGAACTTGGATGTCTTTTTGTAGACCAGAATGTCTGGGCAGCCATCTTGCTGATACCGTTCGAATGACGTCCAGAATTCGTACGCTGTTCCAGAAGGGTACTCATTCCCCTGAGGATCGACGGCCACAGATTTCGGAAGTCGCGTGCCCATCCGCGCCCAGAGCAAGATCACGACAACATCACACTCGGCAACATTGATCTGCTCATCAATTTGTTCCTGGTAGCCACGACTAGCCGTCAACGGTTCATGCTCCCACATCACGGGTACGATGATGGCGTCTGAGGCGTATCGATCACGAAGACGCTTGATGACGCGTTCAGCGGCAACTCGCTCTTGGTAGACATCTCCGGGTGAAGAGACAAAAATACGAATGGTGGGGAGCATATTGACCCTCTCTACTGGTGCCGAAGGAACATGATTCTTTAATCAGGGATCGAAATGGTACAAAACATTGTCAGACATTCAAGCCGAGTAGACGTCTGAGTTTTTTTCAACTCCTGATCTGTTCGTTTTATGATTTTTCTTGGAAAGTGACAATGGGGCAGCCAATTTGCCATTGCACCAGAAACGGGGCGTCCCTGTTTTTGGGTGAACCAGCCATGTCTGAGTTTAGGCCATGTTCTTTTAAGGGGTTTATTTCTTAATTTCCTAACCCGGACAAGCCGGAACCAAACAGGGGTGTTTTTGCAGGTGGAATTGTAGGACGGATTGTGGTTCAATAGCAAGTCGTTTGGTATCACAAGCAACAATACATTCATGGTGATGCGATGACTTTACTCACAGAACGATATTCTGAAAAAATTGCTGGTTCGATCTCCTGTCTGGATCGCGTGGTGATTATGGGAACTCTGCCGACAGCCTGTTACGCAAAAGGGATGACACGGTTTCTCTACGCAAACAAGATTCGCCTCTTCGACTACTTCAATTTCACAAAGCCGCTCAAAGATCGTATTCACGAAAATGCAAAACAGATTGCTGCCGAAGCTGGCGTGGAAATCGAATTCATCCGGAAGATCAAATCTGTCCGCAAGGAAGATTGCATTCAGGAGATCCTTGAAGAACGGGGCGATCACCCGGGCTTGGTGCACGTCTTCAGTGCCATGGAAACCTGCACATCTTACAAGCCCTGGCACGACAAGCAGACGCATCGTAATTTTCTGAAACCGGATAGTGGCAGGTGTTTGCATTATTACTTCTACTTCATCGACGAAGAACTCGGACTCTGTTATTTGCGTGTGCCCAGTTGGTGTCCGTTTCGTTTGCAATTTTACTTTAACGGCCATAACTGCCTGGCATCGCAGTTGGACAAACAAGCAATCGGCTACGAAATGATGGATAACGCGTTTACCCATATCGATGATTGGGACAAGGCCCAACAACTCGCCGACAGTTTCAAATCGAAAAACCTGCATCGCTGTTTAGACCATTACGCAGCGAAATTCTGTGCGGTTGAAAAAACCTTTGGTGAAACTTACCACTGGAGTATCATGCAAGCGGAGTATGCGAGCGATGTGGTCTTTCATCGTGCTCAAGATTTAGAAGTCTTGTACGAAGAGATTCTTCGCACAAGACTTCATGCGGTGAAGTCTGAGCAGATCGCTACGTTTCTGGGCAAATAACTGCACGGGAATTACAAGGCCGAAATGGGGACGCACTTCCAGACACGCATTGAGGGGACGTGTACTAAACATCGCGCGGCTGGCAAAGCCGCCATCAAAATGTACGACAAGTTCGGTCATATTTTGAGAATCGAAACAATGGTCAACGATGTCAGTTTTTTCAGGCACTACCGCAAGGTAGAACACCGCGACGGAACCAGCAGTATGAAGCAGGCACCCGTGCAGAAGACAATTTACTCTCTGCCCGTACTTGCCGAGTTGTGCCGCGCGGCCAATCGTCGCTATTTAGAATTTATCTCCGCCCTCGACGATCCCAGTGACGGATTGAAAAATATACGCAAGATTGCCCAGCCTGTGCGTGAAGCAGGTCGCAAATATCGCGGGTTTAACCTGCTTGCTGCCGAATATCAGCAACTGTTTCAGATTATTGCCCGCGGAGAACAGCACATCAGTGGCTTTACCAATCGCTCATTACGCAAGATACTTCTCGAGAAGAGTTCTTCTCAAATATCGCGGTTACTCAAACGCTTGCGAATGCACGGTCTAATCAAAAAGATTGGTTGCAGTTACAAATACTATCTAACCAAACTTGACCAAACGGCGGTCATCGCCGCCACCAAACTCCACGAAACACTTTTGGTCCCCACATTCATGCAAGCAACGAGCCGTTAAAAATATTTCCTGCCAGTTTTGCGCAGCATTTCAGTGGTAAGATACTATTGGGAAAAATGATCGCTTTTGCAAAATTATTCGTACCAGATTTCTCCTGGGGGAAGTTGAGGTCTTCTGGTAGGAATAAAGGGCCTGTGCCGAAGAAGCTTCCCAGTTTTTGCTTGAGGGTACGGTTTTTCTTCCAGTTGCGGATAGATTCTTTTAAGCGGATCACGTATTCGTTCTGCTCCTGATTTTTTAATTCCATAAGCGTCTCTTCCTGCACTTTAGGGGATTATAGATTGAGAGTGATGAGGGTGTCAAAGAGGGTGCGGATATTTTGGGTTTCTGGGGTGTTGGGCAGAGGGGCGATAAATTGTTGGTACAGCATTTTTCGAGTGATAAAACGTTTTCGGTCCGCATGAGACGGGCGGCGATTCGGATTGTCCCAGGGGCGATGGCCGCGGTCG